>JAPLZR010000008.1 GCA_026394935.1 Candidatus Woesearchaeota archaeon | reverse complement strand
GTCTTTTAGTTCGAATCCTTTTTTGTTCATGGCAGTACCTTTGTTTTAAGTATGTATATGAGCACGGCAAACATTGCCAGTACAAGTATTATATAGGTCAGATACTTCCAGAAGTCTGTTTGTTGCCCCTTTTTCATAAATGAAAATCTGGGAAATAAGTATAAAAGTCTTGCTATTTGGCTGTGCCTTTTCTGCAGCAGATTTGTCCTGGCGCGAGGTCTGTGAATGTTGCGTATATTGTGTCGCAGTCTGTTCCCATTGATTTTATTTCGTTTGTAGGTGCACAGACGTCTTCTGATGCATTTTTGAGGTTTTTGCTGAAGATTGTTGTTCTTTGCTGTACCATCACTGCCATTATTATTAGAACTATTAGTCCAAGCGCCGCTATTATTATCGTGCTTATTGGCAGTCCTTGTCCTATCCTGTTAGAATGCAGCATTCGTCGCATCTCCACTCTCCGGGGTTGTCTACTTTTGATGGCATGCTTTTTGGTATCCATGCTCCGCTTAGTTTTGTTTCAAAGTCTGCATTGCATTTGTTTGGGTCAAATACTCCTGGCATTACTCCGACTGGCGGGCTTGCTTTGTAGCATCTTCCCTGGCATTCGCTTGCTGCCTTTCCAAATTTGCTTATTTGACTGCCGAATATGGCGCCTATTACGACTAGAACCAGTATTCCTAGTGCTGCGATGATAATTGTGCTGATTGGTAATCCTTGGCCTTTCATTTTGACACCTCGTTTGTTATTGGGATTATCGTGTGTGTGCTGGTATTTAAACTTTTGTCCGCGTGGGTTACCTCATCATCTTCAGCGCTGTATTTTCCTGAGTGAAGAATCCTTCGCGTTTTACTTCATTTAGCACGTAGTGTACTTCTTTTTGTTTGATGTGGAATTTCTTTTCTATTTCTTCTATGAATTCTTCCAGCGAGTACATGTCTTTGAATACGCATTCCATTATCAGTTTCCATCCGTTGTTTATTCTGCTTATGGAGTTTACGCTCGGGTGCTCTTTCAGATACCCGAACAGTTTTTCTTTTTCGTCTGAAGCGAAGAGTATGTATGCTCTTGTTTTGAATCCGAGTTTTTCAAAGTCCATTAGCATTCCTGGTCTGATGAGTCCGCTTTCCAGGTGTTTTTTGAGCCGTTCATGGAGCGTGCTTACTGGAAGGTTTGTTTTTCTGGACAGGTCTGTCAGCGTTATCCTGCCGTTTTGTCTTAGTTGGGTTAAAAGTATTATGTCAGTTTTTTTCATTTTATCACCAACATAGAATATGTCAGCTGACTGCTTATTCTTTGTTCTTAAGTTTCTTAAGTTGCCTTAAGAAATTCAGGGAATCTTTCCTTTAGCGCTTTGTATTCCGTTTCGTTTTCAGAATAATATTTTGTATCGTGTTCTTTTAAATCGTCTATTGTCTGTAATGCCGTCTTGACAAGTCTTTCTCTTTGAGTGCGCATGTTTGGTCTGTCTGGATCAGACCATGCTTCTATGAGGCATAGCATTCTGAATATTGCTGCGTTGTCGACCGCTCTTAAGAGCGGTCCGTTTGCTCCATCGTACGCCTGCGCAAATGTTTGATCGTGGATTTTTGCTCCTTCTTTTCTTAAGTTGCTGACGTGCCCTCCGACATATTTTTCTCTTTCTTCTCTTGTAAATTGTCCTACATAATACAGCAGATTCGCAATGTCGAGTACTATTGGCTGGACCTCTTTTATTTCTGTATCCAGCACTCCGACTTTTGCTTCTGTGTGGGGGTTGTTTAGCATCTGCCATTGTTCAGGGTGGGCGTCTTTGTTTACTGCCCATATTGGGTGTGCCTGCAAATCAGCTGTTACTGGCCTGAAATATTTTAAGGCAGATTGCATTCCCAGTGATTGTAGTTTTTTTGCAGTTTTTTCTTCAAGATTTAATCTGGTGAGTCCTTCAGTCGGGTATCTTGCGTGAATTCTTGCCAGCACTGGAATGACTTTTTCTAGTCCTCTTTTGTCTCCTTTTAGAAATTGGTTAGAGAGCAATTCGCCTGGAAGATATCGCATTATGTAAACGTACAGTTCATTGTAAGGTTCTTCTGTTATGTATATGGGTTCTGGCGCGATCGCGTCTTTATCAAGTATTTCCTCAAGTTTATGCGCTGATTTCTCTTCATTTTCCAACTCATACCTCTCGGTGTTTCCCTTGAACGCAAATGTTCCTGAAAAGAATTTTTTGCTTTCTTCCTGGCCTTCAACAGCCCATACTGGATTTCTTGATTCTCCCAACCTTTTTGGTTTTAGTGTCTGCTGGATTAATTCAAAAGCCGTTCTCCATGCTTCTTTTTCATCGCTTCTTTTCTGGGCTGTTGCCAATAAGGCGTGAAATACATACATTTCTGGTTTTTGAGGGCTCCCGAATTTGTCTGCAACGAGTTTTCCTAATTCCGTCCATTGCCCTGCTTGTTCTGGGTTAATTATGCTCTCATAAATAGCGCCTAAAATATAATTTTCTATCGCTCTAGGCTCTAGGAATTTTGACAAATACAATGCCAATTTTGTGTTTAAGAAATATGCTTTTGTTTTCCATCTTAGTTTTGGCTTTCTCTTACGCATCCAGTCAAGCGCATCACGGAACAATGTATAGCCTTCATCTGGATGACCGGCTTTAAGACTGAAATTTCTTATTGATGCATCAAGCGCTATAAACGGGTTTTCTGTTTCTCTTGCTCTTTGTGTTAATTCTTGAAAATCTGAAGAATGGTATCTTAAAACATCAACGATTGAATAATTAATGCGCTGTTCAGGTCCAAATGTTATTTTTGGATGTTCTTTTGATTCTAACTCTTTCCAAAGTTTTTTTATTTTTTTTCTGTCTCCAATTCTTGTTCGTCTGTTCGTGTCCTCTCTTGTATAGCAGTATAATGTCAGTAAACCCCATTTTGTCAATAAGCTTGCAGCCACCGGGATCGCCATGTACTTCAGTTGTCCCAAAAAGGTGTTGTCCGGATTTCTTGTTACATACTTATGCAGCTCATAGAACGTATATGGAAAAGTGGCGAGTCCTGCAAGTGTTGCAGTTTGGTTCATGTGCTTCATTATGAATTCCAGCCATTTTCCTAATCCCATATTACTACCCCTTAGCGATAACATTTATATATTAAGTTATCGTCTGGAGTTTTTATGAAGCGCAGGGTTATTCAGATTGCTGACAAGACGCTTGTTGTCAGTCTGCCTACTGATTGGGTTAGGCAGTGGGGTGTTAAGAAGGGCGAGGAGGTTGATGTTGTTGAGACTGGTCCTCGTTTGATTGTTTCTACTGCAGAGCCGAGGATGCTGAGGAAGGGTGTTGTTGATGTTTCTAATGCTTCTGAGCGTGCTTTGCGCTGGTTGTTATCTTCTTTACACAAGAAGGGTTATGATGAAATTGAGATTAAGGTGAATGATTTTCAGCACACTTCTGTTATTGACCAGTTGTTGAAGGATTTGTTTTTGGGTTTTGCTGTTGTTCATCGTTCTGGTTCTTCTTGCATTATTCGTTCTCTTGCTAAAGAGTTGGATGACCAGTTGCAGGTTATTGTCAGGAGGGCTTTTCTTGTTACTTTGTCTCTTGCTGACCGGTCTCTTGAATTAATTAGGCAGAAGAAATATTCTGAGCTGAATAATTTGCTTGAACTGGAAAAACAGAATAACCAGTTGACTAATTTTTGCGAGAGGATTTTGAACAAGCGCGGTCTTGATGAGCCTGCTAAGACAAGTTTCTTGTACGTTATTATGTGGAATTTGGAGAAGATTGCTGACGAGTACAAGTACATTTGCGAGTCTGCAAACAATAAGCTGAGCAAGTCTTCTGTTGATGTTTTTGCAGAGGTTAATTCTTTGTTAAGGCGGTATTATGAGTTGTTTTACAAGTTTGATGTTGTTAAGTTAAGTGAGTTGTCTGATGATTTTAAAGTGCTGAAAAACAGGATTGAGCAGTTGATTGTTAAGAGTGAGGATGCTGTTGTTCTCAGCCATTTATTGCATATTGCATTGAAAACTGCTGATTTTTCTGCTTCTACTTTTGCTTTGAATGATTAACTGCAGATATGCAGCGTGACTGTTATGTCTAGTCCTGTTCTGATTTTTTCCGGTCTTGTGCTTCCTTCTCGTTCTCCTTTGCAGGGGTTGTCTGTTCCTATTACTATTTGTTCTACTGCTTCTGTGCCGTTCATGTAGAATTTGTAGTCTTTGCCCCATTTGCCGAGTGTTTGATTTAGCATGTTTTTTATCATGTTTTCTGCAAGTGAGCAGGTATTCGCTCCATCGCATGGTGCTGCTCCCACCCAGTCTTTGCTTGCTACTGCGCAGTTTTGTATGAGTTCTCTTACTGTTCTTTTTCCGCAGGTTGATGTTGTTCCTAGTATCGTATTGAGAAAGTTTGCTGCCTGCACGCTTTCTTTTACTCTTTCTACTTCTCTTGTTGGTGTTTTTGTGAGAATTACTATGGCGAACAGCAGTCCTATTGCTAATAGTATTACGATAATGACCAGTCCAAAAATCTCCATCTGTGCTTTAGACATACACGTTTACCTCTATTATTCCGAATGCATAGCTGTCTTGTATTGCGTCATACAGTAATATTGGGCTTTGTGTTGCTATATTTGCTGTGAATGCCGGCACTTCTTTGTCCACGCCTAGTATTTTCTCTGTTTTTGTTAGTACGTTATTGTACAATGTTGTATTTGTATGGCGGGGGTATGCTTCGCTTACTGTTATTGTTGCGTATCCGAATTCGCTGTAGTAGTCTGTTTGCGCTGTTTCATCCGATGACATGAGTTCTGCCAGTTTTGTTAGTTTTATCTTGTCTATGCAGTTGTCTTTTTGTGTTACAAGGAATGAGCAGTCCAGTTCCGGCATGTACAGTGCTTTCAGTACTATTTGTAGTGCGTATTGTTCGCTTGCTTTGACTTTTTCTTTTTGTAGTGATGATTTTTGTGCTGCGAAGTAGAATATTGAGCCGGTAAATAGCAGGAAGAAGAATACTATGAGCACTGCTATTGTTTCAAACATTTTAATCTGCGCTCTCATTTAGAATATCTCCGGACAGCTTTGTTGCAGGAAGTTTCTGTTTGCGCTGTCCAGTTGTTCTTTTGTTGTGCTTAGTTCTGTTATGAGAGTGTCATCAAGTTTGTCTGCCAATTGTTTTGCGTTTTCGTGTTGTTTGCATAATAGACCGATTATTGATGCTGTTGATTGGCAGACGTCTCCTGTTGTTGGTGCTCCGTACGTGCACCAGGTTTTTCCTGCGTTTACTGATTCGTTTTCGAGTTCTGCTGCTCTTTCCGCGTATAGTTTTGATACGTAGCTTAGTTTTCTGAATGCGGTTTTTAGTCCGCATTTGTACATTGTTTCGTCTTCTGAGAATATTGCTGCGTAGAGTGATGGCAGTCCTGCATAGCTGAGAAACCCTCCTTGTACAAGTTCTTGTCCGTCTTGTGTGTAGAATTGTACTGCTGTTGGTGTTATTTTTACTGCGCTAGCGCTTTCTTTTTTGAACGAATAATCTAGTGTTGTTGGTTCAACGTCTAGCAGTATGAATTTCGTGTGCTGGTATTCTTCGTATTTCGTGCTCGTCATTTGTTGTTGTGTTTTTGTTACTCTGTATGGCAGTTTGAGTTCGAGCGACCATACTACAATGTCCTGTCCTTGTAGCAGTGCTGGCGCGAACATTGATTTGTCTCCGAAGTCTTTTCCTGCGTTTGCTATTTTGAATTTGCATTCGCATCCTTCTGTGCATTCAAAGGCTATTCCTTGCGGCGGCACTGGGAGTTTTTGTGCTGTTCCTCTGCTTACTATTGCTCCTGTGAAGATGTTTTCTATGTCTGTTGCGAGTGTTAATTGCAATTTTTCCTGGCTGAGGTTTCTTTGTTTGTTTGCCACGCTGAAGAAGAATGCGAGTATTAGCGCTCCTGCTATTATGACAAATATCCAGTGGAATTGTAGTTCAAAACCTTTTTTTCCTGAAGGGGAAAAAAGACCTGATGAACTTTGTTCAGCTATGCCCCTTTTTACCATTCTGATATTTTTGCTCTTTTGCCTGTTCCTTCCAGGCGTATTGTGACTATTCCCGTGTTTGGTATGCAGATGTATCCTGTATCGATTTGTATATCCGGTAGGTCAAAGTCTTGTGTTCTTGGTATTATGAATACGTTTGCGCTTTTGAGCTTGCACGTGTCTTCTGCCCATTTGACGTTGAATGTTTGTCCTGGCGTTATCAGCTTTGGATCTATTGACAACTCTTTTGGATCGCATGCAGTGGAAGTGTAGTCAAAGAAGCACACTCCATAATATTTTGTTGGCAGTTTCAGGTCTACCTTTCGTACGGTTCCGTAGTCTCTTTTTACTCCTTCTACTGCTATTTCTAGGTCTGTTCTGAAGTCTACGAGCACTATTTGTTCTTGTCTTTCTATGAAGTATTGTATTGCTTTGTACCCGTATGTGACTATCAAGATGAATACCAGTCCTGCAAGTATGAATATGAATATTTGTCCTATGATTTGTGCTTTAGTGTTTTTTCTTGTGCCCATATTCTTCGAGTTCTTTTTCGAATTCTTCTCTGTGCAGTTTATAGTATTCTGCTGTTATTCGTAATTTTCTTAGTAGTTCTTCGATTTCTTCTTTTGTGAGTTTTCCTTCCCGCCATAGTTTTATTTTGATTAGTATTTGTGTTCTTTCGTACTCGTTTAGGTGGTCGAGCAGGGTTTTTAGTCTTGCAAGCGGTTCTTCTGAAAGTGCTTCTTTGCGCGCTATTTTTCTTAGTTTTTCAAGAGCGGATGTGTATGGTACGTGTTTTTTCTTGATTTCTTTTTCCAGCGTTATCCATTCTTTGTCTGGTATTTCTTCTTTTTTTGCAAACCTGTGCAGTCTTTCCAAATCTGCGGGCTTCAGCATTTCGGGTTTTATTTCTGGTTTGAATAGCGCTTCTGGTTTTTTGCGTTCTTTTGCCAGGATTATGATTGCTCCCACTAATATTCCTCCTACTGCGAGTATGAGGAACAGCAGGTATAACAGCCACATTAGCGAGGTTTCTTCTTCGACTACTGTTATTTCTTCCAGCATTACGGGTGCTTCTTCTTCAGCAGTTGGTCCTGCGCATACTTTTGTGTCTGTTGTGCAGTTCATTCCTTCTGTGCAGTCGTTGTTTTCTATGCAGCTTTTTCCTTCTCCGCAGGGCTCGCATGGTCCTCCGCAGTCTATGTCTGTTTCTCCTGTTGTGAGTTTTTTGTCTGCGCAGGGCGGCGCATCTATGCATACTTCATTCCTGAGATCGCAGTATTCTGATACGCAGTTTGTGCTGTCAATGCATACTTTGAAGTTTTCGCATTTTTCGCACGGCTCTCCTCCGCAGTCCACGTCTGATTCCAGTCCGTTGAGAACTTCGTCTTCACAGCTTGCTGACTTGCACCTGCCGTCTTCGCAGTAGTTTGTTGTGCAGTCCACGTCAAGGCTGCATTTTTTGTCTTCTGAGCAGCCGTCGCAGCTTCCTCCGCAGTCTATATCTGTTTCGTCTTCGTCTTGTTCTCCGTCTTGGCAGGTTGGCGGTATTTTGCTCGTGTCTACTGTTACTCCGTCGCTTTCCATCGGCTCGCTTAACAGTCCTACTTTGTTTACTGCTTTTACGATGAACTTGTATTGTTTGCCGTTTGTTAGAAGGAATGGAGTTCCGCTTGTTGTTGTGGAGATGTATATCGGCTCTCCTGTTGTTACGTTGCTGATGTAGTCTTTGAAGATTATTTTGTTTCCTGTTGCTTCTTTGAGCGTTATGAGGTAGTGTGATATTCCGCTTTCAGGGTCTTCTGCTCTGAATGCCACTTTTATTTTGCTTTTGCTCCAGGTTATGTCTGGTTCGCTTGGGAGTCCTGAGTCGTCCACTGCCTTCATTTCAGGCGGTGTTGTGTCGATGAATACTGGTATTTCTATTATGTCTGATTGTTCTCCTGATACGTGCGCGCATTTGATATAATACGTGTATTCTCCAGGACTTGTTACTGTGATTTGCTGTCTTTGTACATAGCTTGCTGTTCCTGCGCCCATTGGTTTTGTTGTATCTTCCTGATTTTCTCCGAAGTAGCAGTATACTCTTTTGTTTGCTACTACTCCTATGCTGAAGTTGAGTGCTCCGAATCCGTATGGTGTGCTGCTTGTTACGTTTAATGGCAGTGTGAGGTCTACTGTGAATGTGACTTGTTTTGGCGCTGTTGTTAGCTGGTTTTTGGCTTTGCACGCTACCCAGTACTGGTATGTTTTTTGTTCTGTTACGTTTACGTCTGCTGCAACGCTTGTTTTTGGTGTTCTGTCGTATCCTGGGAATTTGCCGTCCATTAAGCCGAAATTGCTTGCGGCTATTGAGTATTTGCAGAATCCTGGCTTGTCGATTTGCGCTTTTAGTGTTGTTGAGTATAATTCCTGGTCTGGTATGTATGGTTCTGCTATGATTGCTGGTTCTGCGAATGCAGTGATGAGCACTGGTGGTTCTGGGTCGAGCGTTATGCTGAAGCTTCTTTGTATTATTCCGAATTGTTCGAATTTGCAGTAGACGTGCAGTGGGTGCGCTTCTTGTGAGCCGTATGGTATGCTTAATCCTGAGGTTGTGTGTATTGTTCCTGCTCCTTCGTACGTGTTTAGGAATTCGTAGTCTGCTGCGTTTGGCGCTGTTGGAGTGTCGAATACGTATCTGCACTCGCTTGGTATTGGTGTTTCGACTGTTGAGTTGAATACCGAGTATGCTGTTACTCCGAATGTCGGGTATGTGAGTCTTATTCCTGGTTTTACTGTTGCTACGAAGAACGTGCTTTGTTTGTAGATTTCAAGCGTGTTGAATCCTGTTGCTTCTACTATTATTGTGTATTGTCCTCCTGTTATGTTTCCGACTTTTGCTGTGAATGTTTGGTTGTTTGTTGTTGTGAACAGTTTTGTTATGTCTCTTGATATTTCTGTGACAGCGTACGGGTCTGCGTAATTGTCAAGGACGAGTGTTACTTTGTCAAGGCTTGCGGGTCTTGTGAAGTTTAGTATTATGTCTATTGTTGTTTTGTTTGTTATGCTTTGGTCTTCCGGTATTATGCTGAGTCCTGCGAGGTCAGGGTCTACTATTAGCTGGTATTTTAGTTCTGGCGCGTCAAAGTAGATGGATTTGTCGTTGTGCCCGTTGACTGTGAAGTTGTATGTTCCGAGCAAAGTTGTTACTGGTGTGAATTCGTGGACTTCTGTCATTCCTGTTGTTAGTTGTGATAGTTGTACTGATTCTCCTTCTCGCATTATTTCTGCGAATGTGACTTGTGTTGGCTCGTCGAATGTGAATGTGAATGTTGGTTTTGTTGAAGAGGTGTATATTTTGTTGCCGATTACTCTTCCTCCTGTTACTGTCAGGTTTACGAGTTGTGGTGGACTGCAGTTTTCGCACGCGTAAATGTCTGTTTCCTGTATGATTTCGAGATTGTTCGCATAATCTCTGCTGTAGAATGCTATTGTGTTGTTCCCTGACTTTAGTCGGCCTAATGTTTGGTTGCCTTCTTTTAATGCTGTATTTTTGAGCGAGAGTCTTGTTGCGCTTGTTGTTATGCTGAATGTTCTTGCGTCATCGCATGTTGTTGTCGCGTTTTTGATGCACAGGTATGTTTTGTATCCTGTTTTTCCTGCGTTGTCCAATGGTGGGCTTGTTGAGTTTTTTTTGTCAAATATTCTTATGTTGATGAAGTCCACTCTGCCTGCGTATCCTGTTGGTATTAGTGTGGTTGTTGGCGGGTAGTGGTCTTGTTCGCACGCTTTGTCTCCGTACCTGCAGTCTGATGCTGTGTTTCCGTCTGCGTTTTTGATGCATCCTGTTATGTCATTGTACTGGCATACGCCTATTTCGCAGGTGTCTGTGCTTGGGATTGCTATGCTGTTGTCAGGGTTTAGTTTTATTCCTCCTTCTGGCGACCCGCATTGTGGTGGTGTGTAGTCTGCGCAGGTTGATTCGTCGCAGGTTTTGCTTGTTTTTCTGTCCGCGTCGTAAAAGCAAGGGTACAAAACGTTGCTTAGCGCGTCGCTTTTTTCTTCTCTGCAAACGTCCCATATTGCGCTCATCGCTTTTGTTATTTCCATTCCTTTTGTTCCATTTGTGCTGCAGAGTTTGCAGTTGTTGTATCTTTTGTCGATGCATACTCCTGTTCCTAAATCATCGAATACATCGTTCCATTGGCAGTCTCCTGCTCCGCAGTTGTCTCTTTCGCATGTTTCTTTGCTTTTGTAGTCGTAGCAGGTCATTCTTGGGTCGCAACTGTAGCACCTGTTTGCTGTGGTTGCGCTTTTGTCATAGAAGCAGTATCTTGTTAACAGTCCTGTTTCACAGCTTGTTGCTGTTGCAAACAGTCCGAATGGGTCTCCTGTTGTGCATGGTGTTTTTTCAACGCATCTTGGTCCTTGCTCGTCTGCTATGCAGTATTGGTTTTTTGTGCAGCTTACCGCAGGGCTTAGGTCTGCTAGTTTGTTTGCGTCTGTGCACTGGTATCCTTTGTTGAACAGTGTTCCGAATGTCAGGTTTACTGTTCTTCCGAATATTCGTTCAAAGTCTTCTGCTCTGTATTGTCCGTATCCGTTTGTTATGAGGTAATCGTAATACTGGTCGTATGAATAGTAGTTTAGGCAGAATTGTCCTTGTTGTTGCCAGCATTCCAGGTCGCCTGCGTTTCCTTTTGCTGTTGCTGGAATGCTGTTTCCTGCCAGGTTGTATTGTGCAACTACTGAGTATGTGTAGTCTGTGTTGAATTCAAGTGTTGGGTCTTCATCTTTGAATGTTGTTGCTGGTGGTATTGTTGCTATTGTTTGGAAGTTTGTGCAGTCTCCTTTGCATCTTCCTATTGTTATGGAGTTTGCTGGGCAGGGTAAATTAAAATTGAGTCGTAATGCTTTTTGTCCTTTTACCGGTGCTATGTAGAAGTTTGTTGGTGCTGGGTTGTAGTTTGGTGAATCACATCCTGTGATTATTGCGCAGTCTGCTGGGCAGGTTGTGGCGTTTTCTGTTGTTTGGCAGATGCTGTCTCCGCATCTTGGTGCTGTTGCGCTTGGTCTTGTTGCATTGCAGTGCTGACTGCAGGTTGTTTGTATGTTTGGTGGTGGTCCTATGAAGAGGAATGCTTTTGCTGCGCAGTTTGTTTGTGTGTCATAGCTTCCGTTGAATAGTACTGGGTCGCAGCAGCATCCTACGTTTTGTGCGTAGACGAATATAGCTAAGACTGCGAAAATTACGATTGTGCAGATGATTATTCTTCTATGCATAGTCCTACCTGTAATGTTATGTCTTGATAATCAAACCATTCAGCATCATTTGCGCTGTTGTCCTTTGCGTATACTCTTATTCCGAATGGCAGTCCGAGTGCGCTTTCTCCTGGTATTTCATCTGGTGTTACGTAATAGACGACATTGTCTTCATCCGGGTCTGATGCGTTTAGCGCTATTGTGAACGGGTTTGGTTTGTCTGCTTCCTGACAGATGTCATTTATGATAAGTTTGTTGCCGTCTATTTTGATGGTTGCTCCTCTGTCTTCTTTTACGTGGAATGTCATCTGTTCAAGTTCTATTGTGTCTATTTCCCATAGTGCTGGTTTTCTGTTTTTTCTTGCTATCCAGAATTCAAATGGTTTGTTGTCTATTGTGCTTTGTCCGTCTTTTAGCGTTATTATGCTGTCTTCTCCTGCTTTTAGTGTTGTGACTGTGAATGATTCTCTGTCTTCTGGTATGTATGATATGTCTGTTGCGTCTGCGTCTATGATTTGTTTTGCTGTGAAGTATATTGTTGCGAGTCTTACGTTTTCTCTGATTGCGAAGTCTTTCAGGTTTGCTTTGTCTCCTCCTGGTGTCGTAATTTCTATCGGCCAGTTGAGTTCTATTGTGATGTATTTTTCTCCTTGGAATTGTGTTTGGTTTTCTGCGAATATTAGGGAGGTTGTTGGTGTTCCTGCTGTTATTTGGTAGTTTTTGTCTTCAAATGTTGTCCATTTTGTGCATTCTTCTGTTTTTTGTGTGATGTATCTTTCAAGATTTTCTTGTATTGAGTTTGTTACGTTCTCTCCTGTTGGTGTTTGTTTGTATAATGGTGGTATCTTGCTCATTCCGTAGTATCCTGTGAAGAGCAGTTCTCCTCCTGCGTATGGAAATCCTGGATAGGGGTATCCTGGTGGTTCTGATTGGAATAAACAGCAGTTTTCTTCGCAGTCTTCTTCTGTGTTGCAGTCAGTATTGCCCACGTTTCCTTTAGGCGGCATTATTAGATACGGCACTTTTGTCTCTTCTTGTGTGATGTATTGTTTTTCGTCTGTGTAGTCTGGTGTTAGTCCTCCTTGGCTTGCGTAGATTGTTCCTCCTTGTTTTCCGATGAGTTTGAGTCCTTCTTTTGTTGCAAGGCTTAGGCAGGTGTTTACGTAATCTTGTAATGGCTGGAGTCCTAATTGTTCGAGTCTTTGTGTTGTTTGTTTTGTTTCTATTCTTCCTGACATTTTGGTTCCCGCGTATAGTGTTATTCCGAATGCGACTACTACCAAAATTCCTATGATGATGAATATCGTGATTTGTGCCTTCATTTGTATATCCTTATTTTGCCTGTCATGTCCTGCCATGCGTAGATGATGCTGACGTGTCTGTCCAGCGTGCTTGCCGGCGGTTTCTTGTATGCGACTATGTAGAATTCTGTGTCTGATGGTTGCTCTTCACAGCTTGCTCTGTCGTCGTATCTTTTGATGTACCTGTCGCACGCTTCATCCGGCAAATCGATGTTTGAGTAATACCATCCTGCATAGCTTACTGGTGGCTGGCTGATGTTTTCTTGTTTGAAGCCGTAGAAGAAATCTTCTCCGTCTTTTGTTATGTAGATGTGTTGAAATTGTGGTGTGGTGTTGTAGTATGTGTAGTTGTATTGCCAGACGGTTGGGTTGTGAACGTAGTCATAAGTGTAGTCTTTTAGTTTCTCATATGAGTCTTCTACGTAATCTATTTCTGTTTGTGTTACTGCTGGTATCGGGCTTACTCCTGGAGCATAGATTATGCTTTCAGTATCAGGGTTGTAATAGACTGAGTCTCCGCAGGGGTTGTATCCTGTGCTTGTTTTGCCGTCGCATTTTGTTTTTGAGTAGTTTAGTGCTTGTAATGGTGATTTGTCTGAGCTTATGTTTGTGTTTATTGCTGTTCCGAATGCTACTTTGTTTCCGTATTTTATTACGCAGATGTTGTTGACGCAGTTTTCTGTTCTTCCGTTTGGTTTTTGGCAGTATTTTCCTAAGAAAGTGGTTACTGTTCCGTAATCTGTATTATACTTGTATTCATTGAGGACGTTTTGGTAATTGTCGCAATATAGCGCGAAACTGTTGGTTCCTGCTATTGCGAGTAATTGTCGTGCTATGAGTTTTGTTCTTGAGCTCCATTTGCCGTTTTCGCAGTAATTGTCTGATAGGTATTGTTTGTCTTGTATGCATTTTGGTCTGTTTGCGTTTGCTAGTTCTGTCCAATATTTGTCTGGCTGGTTG
This sequence comes from Candidatus Woesearchaeota archaeon, assembly GCA_026394935.1. Classification (GTDB taxonomy): domain Archaea; phylum Nanobdellota; class Nanobdellia; order Woesearchaeales; family ARS49; genus CABMGU01. Next base: position 18,514 of record JAPLZR010000008.1, on the reverse strand, counting down.
TCTAGGCTTTCATTGTATGATGCTCTTACCAGGCATTGAGTTGTTTGTGAGCAGAATCCTTTTGAAGTTAAATCCCAGTTGTGTTTTAGTTCTACTGATTCCCAGTGTGCTGCAGTAACTGCAGGAATCAGTATCAGAATCAGGAGTATTAGTCTGCTGTGCATCTGTAACCTCTATCATCCATTGGTTGGTATTCTCCTATGTTTCTGCAGTCTTGTCCGTCCCAGCATTGCGTGTCTAGACAGCACCCTTGTGATGTTGACCATGTTGTGCTTGTGGCTTGTGTTGTTGCTGTGTTGTTTGTGAACATCCAGTTTCCTTCTGGAGTGCATACTATGTGGTGTTTTGTTCCTACAAGCGTTGCGTTTAGCAGTGGTGTTCCGCAGGTTTGTTGTACGTGCGTTGTTATGCTGCCCAGTGTTTTGCTTTGTCCGCAGCTGTAGAATTCTCCTTTGTAGTTGATGATTGTTCTTCCCGCGTCAGTAAATTCTCCTGATGCTATGAATGTGTTGTTGTAGCATCCTCCTGCTGTGCCCTCGCCGCTGTCTACCCATTTGTCTTCATACGTGCCTTCTGCTGTGTTGTCATCTAACGGGTCTCCACAGCATTTTGCTCCTGTCCACGCTACTGACCAGGTTTGTTTTTGTCTTGCTGCTATGCAGGTTTTTTTGTCTGCGTTCAGGTCTGTTATCCATTTGTTTTCCGCAGAGCAGAATTGTATTCCTGTTTGGTTTATCCATTCTCCTGTTGTTTTGTAGTTGTTTCCGTCTGATAATGTTCCTTCGTCTCCTACGCATTCTGTTATCGTTGCTGTGCTTGGCGTGCATATGAATTCGTGATGGGCTATTTCTCGCATATTATTGTTATCAAAGGAGTCGAATGCGTTGCTTGCAAATACTGTTGCGCTTTTGTTTCCGCAGTAATAAATGCTCGACTGTCCGCCTGCTAAAAACGATATCGGTGTTGGACATGCTAATTTTCTTGATTGTCCTTCGACTGCTGATGCCACCCATTTCCAGTCGCCTGCTGTGTCTTTTCCGCAGATTGCTGTTAGGTCTGTGTAGTATTCGCAGTAGGGTGGTGTTGTTGGCGTGTAGCTTAAGTCGACTCCGCAGCAGTAGTCTCCGGTTTTCGCATACCATTTTGCATTCCAATCATAAGGTGGTAAGCATGATGCTGCTTGATCTATATCGCATCGTTTGTCTTGGTCTGCGTCTATGCATGCAAAAATGTTTTCCTGGTTCTCAATGTAAATGTAAACGTTTGGGTTTGTTGTTTCAGGCGTGTACGTTCCTGCCGTTACATAACATCTTTTTGCAAAGTCTGATACTGTTCCTAAGGGTTTTTTGCCGTCTGCAAATGTGACGTTTGATTTGATGCCGGGTATTTTGACATATGCTTCAACTGTTGATTTTTGCCATTCGGCGCAGGTTTCATATCTACGATTAACAGTCGTCCTGCGCCAGCACTTCGCGCATGTTGTTACTCTGTCACCTTTTCCACTTTTCCAGCCAGCTTTTTGATACGTGCCTCTATGATCATTATCAAATGCATACCACTCAGAATTGCTGACTACATCTCCAGCTAATATCGCAACTCCTACTTGCAACCACCAATCTCTATCATCAGGTGGATTTATGCTTGCAAATGCTTCAATATTGCAGTCAGAAGATTGCAGTTTAAGAGCTTCGGGCGCATCTTTAGCATTTATATCGCAATTGTCGCTTGATTGCTCAACTCTTATGTACTGCGTGAGTTGCCATTGAAACTCTACTGCTGATACTCCTACTGCTAGAACTAGTAGTATTACTACCCAAAACCCCTTTTTAATCATATATGTGATTGGACACGTAAGAACATTTAAATATTTTGGTTCTTTATTGAGAGTTATGAGAAAAGTGGTGATTTTGGTTATTTTTATAGTTATTTTGGCTGGTTTAGGTGTTTACTGGTATTCTATGAAACCCTCTGTTTGGACTCCTGAAAAAGATATCAAGGCTTGTAATGCTGATGTGCAGGTTTATGTTCCTTTTTTAAAGGCTCTTGAACAGCCTAATGCCAATGATTGTGTCAAGCTCACTGATGAGGTTTTTAACTCTTATTGTTTTGCCAAGTTTGGTGTTAATGTTTGTAATGGAACAGATGATGAGTTAGCGTGTAATGCTATTCTCCAGCGAAATCTTGCTGGTTGTGGTGATGATTGGACTTGTCATGCCGTGCTCGGTAATGAAGCAGTTTGTACTAATGATATTTGCAGGGGTCTTGCTCGTAGGGATTTGTCTTTGATTACTAGTTCTAAGTTTTGTGAGCAGGCTGTTGCGGAGTATAGTCTGATTAGTGAGTGTAGGCGTAATGCTACGAGTTTTGAACAGGCAGACGCCTGTCTTAACCAGTCATCCCTAACTGTTTAAAGAACGCTTTTAGTTCTGCTTCTGCTCTCATTTGGTATGGTTCTGTTGCAAAGCTTGCTATTTTGATTGGTGTTTTGTATTTTTGGCAGAACATTATGTTTTGTGCCATTCGTCCCATTATTATCGCTCTTTTTTGCCCGTAGCTTTCCAGTATTGATGAAAAAGAAAATCCTATTTTGACCTTCTTATCAGCAGCTAGCTTGCATAGTACTTGGTTCATTCCTGATGCTCTGTAGTGTGTGTGTTCTCTTGTCTCAAGTAATTCAAATCCGTATACAACATCCGCTCCTCGTTCTATTGCTTCTCTGCTTGCAGTGCATATTGCAATTATTTTTTTGTCGTGCGCTTTGCGTACGTCTTTTGGTTCTACTAGGAGTGCTTTTGCGTTTTTGTTGTCTTTGTACACGAAAAGCAGTTCTATTCCGAGCTTTTTTGCCATTTCTTCGAATTCCTGCTCGTTTTTGTTTGGGAACACTATGTCTATCATATTGTCTGTTCTGACGATAGGTATTTAAAAGGGTTTCGACGAGCTTGGTCGTATGTTGTATCGTGTTCAGAAGATTTTGGCTCAGGCTGGTGTTGCGAGTAGAAGGAAATGCGAGGATTTGATTGCTAATGGTAGGGTTCTGGTTAACAAAAAAGTCATCAAGCTGGGTGATAAGGCTGATCCTGATAAGGATAAGATTATCGTCAATGGGAGGGCTATTGTTCTTGAAAAGAAGGTTTACATTATGTTGAATAAGCCTAAAGATTACGTTACGACTGTTAGTGAAGAGTATTGTATGAAGACTGTTATGGATTTGGTTAAGGTTCCTGAGCGTGTTTTTCCTGTTGGTCGTTTGGACAAGAATACTGAGGGTCTTTTGTTGTTTACTAATGATGGTGATTTGGCTAACAAGCTGACTCATCCTCGTTATGAGGTTGAGAAGGAGTATTTTGTTCTTCTTGACAGGGTTTTGTCTGAGAGGAAGATGGAAGAGTTGAAGGGAGGGATTGTTATTGACGATAAAAAGGTTAATTTGTCTGGTATTGATGTTTCTGGCAACAAGGTTATTTTGAAAATTCGTGAAGGTCGTAAGCATGTTGTTAGGCGTTTGTTTGAACAGCTTGGCTTTTTTGTCAAGCGTCTTGTTCGTACGAGGGTTGCTTCTTTGGAACTGGGTGATTTGAGGCCTGGCAAGTGGCGTTTTCTGACGGAGATTGAACTTAGAAGGTTGCTTCCAAAACGTTTATAAACCCCTGACTGTCCCCTCGTGCATATGCCAACTGTTAGGTATCGTTCGAGGACGTTTAGGAGGATATATACGAAGACTCCTGGTGGAGTGACTGTTTTGCATTATGCCAGGCGTAAGAATGCTAAGCCTCAGTGCGCTGAGTGTGGTGCCTTTTTGTTTGGCGTTGCTCGTGGTATTAAGAATTTGGTTAAGAAGGTTCCGCGCTCTGCTAGAAGGCCTTCGCGTCCTTTTGGCGGTAATTTGTGCAGTGCTTGCACGAGGCGTGTTATTATTGCTAAAGTTAGGTCATAATCCTGCAGGGTGCGGCGACGTCCTGCTTGATGAGGGGATAAAAAAATGTTTGAAATCGGACGTGTTTGCGTGAAGATTGCTGGCAGGGATGCTGGCTTGAAGTGTGTTGTTGTTGACAATTTAGACAAGAGTTTTGTTCTTATTGATGGTCAGACAAGGCGTAGGAAGTGTAATATGATTCATTTGGAGCCTTTGCCTCAGAAATTGTCCATTGTAAAAGGCGCGTCTCACGAGCACGTTGTTGCTGCTTTGAAGGATGCTGGTGTTGAGGTTGTTGAACGGAAGACTAAGGCTAAAGCGCCTGCTCGGGTTAAGGTTGTTTCAGCGCCTGTTGCAAAACCTGTTGTTAAGAAGGCTGTTAAGGCTTCAGTGCCGTCAGGTTAATCTCGCATCCTGCTACTGGCGTTGTTATTCCGAATTTTTCGAGTACTGCTGGGTGGAATTCTCCTATGAATCCTGCTTGTTTTCCGTTTACCATTATTTTTGCTGCTCTGCCTGGTACGAAGCATTCCATGTCTAGTTCTTCAAATGTATAAGTGATGTTTGAGCTTTTCAGCGCTGCTTCTGCTGCTTGTCTTATTTCTGTGAATGTTGCTGTGGAATGCGCAGTTACTCCTGCTATGTGTTGTTCGTCTATGGCTTCTGTTTCTCTTTTCGTGATTACTCCTTGTTCGAAGATTTTTTGCGGGTAGTCTACGTGTTTGTTTTTTGAAAGGAAGTCCAATAATATTGGCAGTATCCAGGTTCTTATGCAGGAAAACGTTAGCGATACTGGATTTTCTATTTCTATTGTGCCTGTATCTGTAAGGTTCATTTTGTTGTACATATTTTCTTTGTTTGAGAGTACTGGGCTCATTATTTCTTGGTATCCGAGTCCTATCCATTGTTCTCTTTGTGTGTCTATGAATTGTTGTATTGGGAACGTGCTTCCGACAGTGTATGCTGTTTGTGGCAGTGCTGTGAACTTGTCATATCCGTAAGCTATTGCTACATCTTCGATTATGTCTACTTGGTGCATTATGTCGTCGCGGTAGCAGGGTATTGTGACGTTTCCGTTTTGGTACTCGTATCCCATTCGCGTTAGTGCTGTTTTTATTTCGTTTGGCTTGAGTTTTATTCCGAGGAGTTTTTCTATTTCTTTCTCGTCAAATTTTACTTTTTTGCCTGTCATTGTTGGTGTTGCAACTTTTTTGTTTGGATAGCATACGTTTAGTGCTTGTATTGTGAATCCTCTTTCTGCTAGTGCATAAGCGAAAATGTTTGCTACTAGGTTTACTGATTCTTCGTCTGTTCCTGTTGTGTCAAATAGCAGTGCATCGTCTCCTATTGTCATTTTTCCTGTTTGTTCGCTGTTGATTACAGGTATTAACGACAGGATGTTTTTTCGTGCATCAGAAAAAACAGGGTATGCGTTTTGGTTTTTTATGAGGTGTCCGTATTCTTTTCCTTTCGGGTGTTTTTCGAGCACTTGTTTCAGGCTCATTTGCTGGTGGAAGTCTAATGGCGTGAAGGTTTCGTCAGGGCTTGCTGCTCTGTAAGATATTGGGAATGCTATGTTCTTCAGTGGATATACTCCTATGGAGATTTTTTGTCTTTTTCTGCCGTAGTTCTCAGCTAATTTCTCCTGCAGTTGTATCAGTTGTTTTAACAAATAGTCATCTATTTTTTTGCCTGTTGCTGTGAAGCATGCGATGTATGGTCTTATTTTTGCCAGTCTTTTGTCGTAGTAGACTTCTTCTTTTGGTTTTTCTATTTTGATTTGTGGCGATTTCTTGCCAAGCAGATTTCTGAATAGTCTTGCTAGTCCTTCCACGCTCCACAAGTAAGGTTGATTGGTGTCGTTATACTTGACTGTTGCTTCTGTTGTTAGTTTTGCGTCTAGTTCTGCTTTTGCGCAGTCTAATAATTGTAAAAGTTTTTTGTCGTCTAGTTTTTGTCCTATGAGTTTGTATAAGTCTTCTGTTGCGAATGTGATTGTTGGCATTTTATATCACCGGTGTGTTGCGTAAAAAGTTCAGGTCTTGTGAGAACAGTTCTCTTATGTCTTTTAATCCGAGTTTGAACATTCCTATTCTGTCTATTCCTAGTCCCCAGGCGCAAACGCTTATGTTTTTTCCGAGTAAAGGTGTGACGACTTCTGGTCTGAATATTCCTGCTCCTCCGAGTTCTATCCATCCGAGTTGCGGGTGCTTGGCGTAGAGTTCTGCGCTTGGTTCTGTGAATGGGAAGTATCCTGGTACGATTCGTATTTCTTCTGTGTCTGCGAATTCTTTTGCGAACATTTTCAACAGTCCTACAAGGTGTCTGAACGTGAGTCCTTCTTGTATCACTATTCCTTCTGTTTGGTTGAAGTCTGGTAGGTGTGTTGCGTCTATTACGTCGTGTCTGAATACTCTTGTTATTCCGAAGTATTTTCCCGGTATTGCCAGGTCTTTTGATGCGAGCATTCTTGCACTGCATGCTGTTCCTTGTGTTCTTAACACGTGTCTGTGTGTTCTTTCCGGGTCAAATTGGTATCTCCATCCTGTGCTTCCTGTGTTGTCTCCGTTTTCGTGTGCTGCCTGTATTTTTTTGACTAGTTTGTCGTCGAGTTTTCCGTATTTGGGTTCTTTGATGTAGTACGCATCGTGTATGTCTCTTGCGCTGTGGAATTGGGGCATGTAGAGTGCGTCCATGTTCCAGAATTCTGTTTCTACTAATGGTCCTTGCATTTCCTGGAATCCTAATCCCACAAACTTCTTTCTTACCCAGTCCAGGAATGCTCTGTATGCTTGTTTTTTTCCGCTGGAAATGCTTGGAACGTTGATTGTTACGTCGTATCTTCTGAAGGTTTTGTTTTTCCATTCTCCTGTTCGTAATATTTGCGGTGTTATTGCGTCTACGAATTCTTCATCTCGTACTCCTAAAGAAATTAGTTTTTTGCCGACGTCTGTCAGAATGGCTTTTTTGATTCTTTTGATGTCTATTTTGATTATTTGTTTTCTTTTGCGCAACTGCTCTAGTGCTTGTTTTTCTTCCGGCTTTAGTTCTATGATGTCTAGCGGGAATTCTTTTTTGAGGAACTTTTCTTCCAAAAATCCGTTTTGCAGGAGTCTTCTTCCTTGGTCTGTGATTTTTATGATGAGCTCCTTGTTTTGCAGGAGTATTATTGCGCTTTTTTGTCTTAATAGTCCTACGCAGATGTTGACTTCTTCTCTTGTCAGTCCTGTTTTTTCTGCGAGTCTGCTTAGCGGTATTTCTTTTTCTAGAAGTATTGCCAGGAATCTTTTTTCTGGCAGTCCTTTTTTTAGGTATTCCTGTCCGTTTTTGTCTAGCTCTACCAATTCTTGCGGAGCTGTTTCTATGACTACTGCTTTTTTGTTTTCAAGCCATTGCAGTGCGCGCATGGCTTCTACTTCCTGTAGTCCTGTGGTCGCAGCAAGGTCTGCCAAATATGGGTGTTGCGCGAGCTCTGGTAGCACGCGTCGCTCATATGGGTGCAGGCTCTGTGCGAGCTTTTTGATGTCCATGAAATTAAAGAAAAAAAAATTATTTGAAGGATGGTTCCTTCATTGATTTCCATGCAGTGTTGAACATTCCTTCTAATGCGTTTGCAAAGAAGGGTGTGTTGACCCAGATGCCTACATCGTATGTCGGGTGGACTTCTTGGTCGTCCATTATCATAAAGATTAGTTCTTTGCCGTCTACGATGCAGAATCTTGCTTTGCTGTCCGTGTGCTTTACTTCCGCAACATCTTTTACGTCTTGCACTGCGTCTTTTGTTTCTTTTGTAAGTGGAGCTGCTATTCTGATTTTGACTCCTTTCTTCTTGAGTTTCTCAAAGACTGGTTTGAGTCCTTCTACTTTTCTCATCAGTCCTTGTGATGTCGTCATTATTGTGACGCTTTTTTCTGCTTTTCTTATTGCAAGCTCGAGTTGCGAGTAGAGGTTGTGTCTTCCTCTTAAGCTTCCAGACAGTTCTGTCGGATCGACTAGTTCTACGCCCTGCGTATGTAATGAGTTCAATTCTTCGAGTACAGGTGTCTTTTTGAGGTCTTCTAGTCTTTTGACTCTTTCTGTTGCTTCATCGCTCAGATTCTTTTTTACTCTTTCGAGCACTTCTGTTGGCGGGACTGCAATGTACTTTATTGGCTTGCCGAGCTTCATTATTACAAATCCTTTTCGTTCAAGGCTTTCTAGAACGTCATAGCTTCTGCTTCTTGGCACGTTTGCGATGTCAGAAAGCTCGCCTGCTGTTGCCACTCCTCGTGATAACAGGGCTGTCCAAATTTTGACTTCATAAAGGTTTAAGACGAAGTAACGTCTTAATTTGCTTAAAAATTCTTCTTTAACTATCATGCTACCTCCCCCCTTTTTGCGACGTAAACCCGGATTTTTTCACTCCGGTTTTTCCGTAACACGTTTTTGTTATTCTCTTGAGGTAAAACCGCGTGGTATTAAAACTTTTTGGTCGTACTTTATAGGTTTTTACTCCCAAGCACTACCTTCGAAGGGGGAATCGCTACTCCGAAGTTAGTTCATTCAAAGAGGGAGGGTATATATAAGGTTTTATTGGCTATGAAATGGTGTTTTGTATCATAGTGTTTGTATGTATAAGATGTATTAGTGCTGATTGAAAAGCTAAAATCATTTATAATGGTCGTACTTTGTTTTTTTCATGACTCAAAAACCTTTGAATCTTGCTGATTTTATGCGTCCGCCCTGTGTATGGGACGGTTTCAGGGATCTGGATTACAAGAAACTTTTGGCTTTGTCTAACAAAGATTTTAAATTGCTTTATCTGATGAGTATGGAGGAATATCGTGATAAGGATGGCTGGTGGAAAGCAGATCCCGTTGATAAACCTGTTTGGAAAGCAAGCTCGATTCCTGAATGTGGTACATGCCATCTGGTTATTCCAGGACCTGCCGAGCTTAGGCGTTATGTTGGTCGTTCATTCCATGGTCCTTGTTTCAGGGAATTTTATCGCGGAGAAAGGAAAGACGAACCTAATGAATTGAAAAGAGCGTATTGGGACCGTGTTGCATCTCTTCCTGACGTTTTGACTCAGTCGTAACTTAGTTTGTATCTTAGCAAGCCTGCTATTCCGCCTATGCCGTCTAATTTCTTTCCGCCTGAGTGTTCTCCTGATATTATTGTGACTTTTCCTTTTTGTTTGTCGACTGAACGCATCATGTGGTCGACTTGTCCGAACTTGTTTTCTTCTCTTAGTTTGTGTATGAAAGTGTCTGTCACGAGTAATGTTTCTATTGCTCCTGCGGTTGCTGCTTCTTCTGTTGCTTTTACTCCATAGACTACTGCTCCTTTTTTGGAAATTTCGTGCAGTACTTTCTCAACTAGTATCATTTCTTTTGATGTTCTTTCCTGTTTTAGTGCAGTGCTGACTTCTTCTCTTTTCAGGACTTCGTTTATTGCCTGTTCGTCGACTGATGAGCACGTTGCCTGTATTATCTTCTTTCTCAGATTGTCATTTTTTAGTACTTTGTATAGTTCTTCTTTCCAGAATGATGGGCTTCCGAGGATTATGTAATCGAGCTTGTATCTTTCATCGTATTGTTCGAGTTGTTTTATGATTTGTTCGTAGAAGCTTGCTGTTATTTTCGTGCTTATTCTTTTCTTCTCAACGTCTCCTCTTAAATGCGCCAGCACTTCTGCTCCTGTTCTTTTCATGATTGCGAAGTACGAGTCTTCTCTGTCAAACACGCATATCATTATCTTGGCGAGTTTTGTTTCTGTTGCTTCTTCTAATCTGTCCAGCTGGTAGCCGTACCAGTGTTCTTTTTGTATTGATATCGCAGTTCCTGGTTCTACGGAAAAGGTGTGGTAGCTTCCGCGTGGTACGTCTTCTGGTCCTTCTGTTATTTTTCCTCCTACTCGTAATGTGTTTGCCGTGTAATCGACCTTCTCAACTGTGAGTGCGATGAACACCATTCTTTTGACGGCTTCTGCTTCTTCTGTTGGCTTGATTTTTCTTGGCGTTTTGCCTTTTATAGAATCTCCGGTATCAATTATTTGTGATAAATACCATAGGTCTTCTGGCGTTTCCACTAGTACTTTGATTTCTCCTTGTTTCAGGTTTTTGTGCGTTATTTTCATATATGCTAGTAATTGAGAAAACATTTAAATACTATTCGATATGGTGTACTTCTATCAAAAAAGGTGATGTTTATGAATAGGCGCGCTCAAAAGTTCCAGACCGGTAATCCTGCTGCTTCGCTTATTGGCATCATTACTTTGCTGTTCATTTTTTACATATTGTTTTTGCCTCCTGCTGAACGTCAGGTTTTGCTTGAAGGCGAGAACGCAACGTCGGTTACTGTGGCAGAGCTTACTTTGTTGGATGCTGCTCCTGGCAGGCTGACTTTTTCTGATAAGAATGTTTTTGATCATCGTATTCCTAATGTTTATTTGGTTGAGACTCGTAATGCTGTTGTTCTTGCTAAGGAGAATCCTTTTGTTGTCAATAAGGGCTGGTTTGGAGAGCAGAAAAAGTCTATGGTGTTTCCTGTTGTGGATTTGGAAAATACCGAGAATGTTATTTTGGGTTTCCAGGCTCCCGAGCGTGCTGGTGCCTTGCAGATTTTCTTGAATGGCCAGCTTATTTATGAGAATAAAGTGAGTGTTCAGAATCCTTCTCCTGTTTCCTTGCCTAAGACTTTGTTGAAGGATACTAATATTTTGGAATTTGCAGTCACAGGAGGCTTTTTCTCGAAGAAAAAGTATTCCTTGTCTGACGTTAAGGTTGTTGGTGATATTACTGATGTTCAGCGTCAGATGGCTACTAACACTTTCACGATTTCTAATACAGAGCATGACAATCTTGATACTGCTTATTTGGACTTTTACCCGATTTGTGATCAGAAGAGTGTTGGCGTTTTGGATATTGAGTTGAACGGCAAGATTATTTATTCTGCAGCTCCGGCTTGTGAGGGTCCGAACAGGCAGGACTTGTATGGTGAGGATTTGCGTATTGGCAAGAATACTTTGCTTTTCAGGATTTCAAAGGGTAGTTATCGTGTTGAGCAGGTTAAGGCTCGTACTGTTTTGAAGCCTGTTAAGGCGTATATTGACTTTTTCAATGTTAAGAGCAGTATTTACAATGACGTTTTGGATAAGGACAGAATTGTCCTTTTGACTTTGGAATTCGTTGACGACCAGGTTTCAAAGCGTGCTGAATTGAACGTTAATGGCAGAATGTCGGTTATTGACCAGCGTGATAACAAGTACGAGCGGGATATTAGTTCTCTGATTAGGGAGGGTAATAATTATATTGAGGTCAAGCCGCTGACTGAGCTTGATGTTGTCAAGCTGCAGGTTCGTGCGGAATAAAAATGGTTGATTTGAAAGCCACGGCTGCTAACATAATAGCGCCGGGTTCTGGTTTTTTTGTTGGACTGGCTGATAAGGCAAAAGAATTGAAGGAACGCGCTGCTGAAAAGGCAAGGGCTTTGAAGGAAAGAATTGCGGAAAGCCGCACTGGCAGGGCTGCTGCAGCTGTTGGCGGCGCTATGGCGGCGGCTCCCATTCAGGCTGGTTACGAGCCGGCTAAAGGCAAGATTTGGGCTCAGCCTGGTGTTGTTTTTGTTATTGCTTTTTTTCTCTTTTTGTATTTGCGCTTTATTGGCGTTCGCACTCTAGCTAATTGGATTTTAATTTCTGCTAGTGCTTCGCTGATTGTCGGTGTTATTTTTAAGGAGCCGAAGAAGGGTTTTGTTGTTCTTTTATTGCCGGTTCTTGTTTGGTTTTTGGAGTCGGTTAATATGCTGACTTCGACAAATATTATTTTGGCAGTCGGTATTACTGCTACTCTGGTGGTTTGGACTTTTGAAAAAACAAGGGATTTTGCCAATAAGGTTTTGACTGTTCTTATTGTTTTGTTTGGCGGTATTATCCTGTTCTGGCTTTCCGTTTGGGCTCAGACTATGATGAATGTGCCGTTGCCTAATTTTGCGACCACTTTTCTGATTGTAACTTATTTGTTCGTCATTGCTGTATGGCCTAAAAGAACGGATCAGAAAGGTCCGAATACGTTGAAATGGGTTGCATTGTTTGTCAACCTTCTTTTTTTTGTGACGATTTTGTTAGCGCCTACTACTGTTTCATTGATTTCCCCGCCAGGGACTCCGTTGTATGAGTCTGTTTATGCTGTTCGCCAGGGATGGTTTGACTCGTTCAACACTCTTTTCAAGGCTGGCCAGCAGGTTGCCAAAGGAATTCAATCTCAGATTTATATTGCGACTGGTGATTATGAGATGGGTGTTGAAGCTCAGAGTCAGAAGCCTTTGGGCGTGTTTGTGGATAATGTTGGTGTTACTTCTCCGATTGTTCAGTTTGAGGATAAGATTGATGTTTTTGCCAGGTTGAGGGTTGAGTCGTTTAAGACTAGCGAGAATTTGATTGTTAAAGTTAAGTGCTATCCTGAGGGCGTGGACTTTGCAAGGGGAGTGATCAAGCCTCGTGACACTTTTTCCGTCGAGGAGTATGAGATGCAGGAGCTTGATTGCCTGATTAATGCTTCTGATGCTGGTTTGGGTTCTCCTCAGATTGTGCTTGAGACTTCTTTTGATTTTATTACGAGCGCTTTCTTGAAGAGTTATTTTATGGATCAGGAGACTGTCAGGTCTATGCGCAGAAAGCAGATTGACCCGTTGGACTCGTTTAAGATTGCTGATAAGAATCCTATTGCCAAGTTTACTGGCGGTCCTTTGATGATTGGTATGGGTGCTGGTCAGCAGCCTGTTGCGCTTGTTGCCGGCGAGGAATTCGGTCCTACTTTAAGCATTACTTTTGACAGGAATTGGATGGAGGGCGAGCTTTGGAACATTACTAATTTTAGTATTACTGTTCCTCCTGGATTGACCATTGAAGATGTGGATGGTAATCCGGTTTCCGGCTGTACTGGCGGAAAAGACGCAGAGCAGACGTGCACATTGGAAGGCAGTGTTCTTTTGAAATTGTTTAAATCTCCTGTGACCACTCCTAAGACTATTCGTGTTCACACAAAAGTTAAAGATGTGGCTGTTTTGTTGGCTAATGCTCCTTTGGCTATCAGGAGTTTTAAGACTACTGTGAATTATCAGTATGTTGTGAAGAAGAAAGTTGGCGTTAATGTCCAACAAAAGAAGGTGCCTTCGCCATGAGAAAGCTCATCTTAGTTTTGCTGTTGTTGTCTGCCTGCCAGTTTATGCCTGTGCAAAAGGGCATTCCTGTTCCTCCTGAGATTAGGGTTGGTACTTCTGCGTTGGATGTTACGTTTGCTCCTGGTTCGATGGCTGGTGTTTATATGTGCCAGCAGGGCGAGGTTTTTCTTTTTTTGAAGAACAGTGGCGCATTTGATATTAAGGGGGGAAAGTATTCTTGGATTCTTGAGGAACAGTATTTGGCTCCTGTTGATTCTGCTGTTGGCGAGTTTTCTTTGCTTGGCAAAAGTTCTTATTATCCTGTTGGCGGTGTTAATCAAACGTCTTTCAAGTTTGAGAGTGTTGACCTGCCTGAACAATCAGCTTCTTATGATACAACTTTGATTTTCCAGGCGTGTTATCCTTATAAGACGACTGCTGGCGTGCCTGTTTGTATTGACCCCGATGTTAGGGGTATTAATAAGAATAAGCCTTGTACTGCTAAGCCTGTTTCTTTGAGTGGCGGTCAGGGTGGTCCTGTCGCTGTTACAAAGGTTTCTTCTGTTATGGCTCCTGAAGGGGACATGGTGCGTCCTTATTTTGAAATCAGTATTCAGAACTTGGGCACTGGTACAGTGTTTGCTAAGGATGCTGTTATGCTTGCCTGCCTTAGGGGTCCTGGTTCTTTGAATATTAGCGAGGTTATTGTTCGTGCTGAAGTGCAGGGTAATGAGCTTGTATGCACTCCGGGTGTTGTCAGGCTTGATCCTGCAAAGGAAGCTACTGTGATTTGCAAGTTTGCTGAGGCAAAGTATGGTGTTGATTCTGGAACGTTCAGTTCTATTTTGCTTGTCGAGTTGGATTATGGTTATAAGGACGTTGTTGCATGGCCTGTTGCTGTTACCCGTCTTCCAAGCCAGGGTGTCTGTTCGGTTGGCGCTTATTAACCAAAAAGTATTTATAAGGAAGTGATTGAAATGGCGTGTATGAAAAAGAGAGTGTTATGTTTGGTGTTCTTATTAGCATTATTTGCTTGTACTACTACAACAAAGCAAACTGAGCCTACCGGAACCAATTTTCGTTACGGAACTGAGGGTTTAGGAATTTCTTTTGTTCCTAATCTTCCTCCTGCAAGAGTTTATGATAGCAGTCCTTTTGAGGCTGTTGTGCAGGTTGAGAATAAGGGCACTAGCGATGCTGTTGGTTCTCTTTACTTGTCCGGTTTTGATCAGAATATGATAGCAGGAATTGGTACGCAGGGTAAACCGATTGAGGTGTTGAAAGGAAGGACTCAATATATGCCTAAAGGTGAGATGGATACGATTTCTTTCAGCGGCACAATTCCCATTTTGAAAAATATTGATAAATATCAGCCTACTCTTTTAGCTACTGCGTGCTATACTTATTTTACTTCTGCTAATGCTCAGGTATGCATTGATCCTAATCCTTATGCTCCTACGCGTATGGAAAAAGTTTGTGTTCCTGGTCCTGTTTCGCTGGGCAGTCAGGGTGCTCCGATTGCGATTACCGGTGTTCAGGTTGATGCTGCTCCTGGCACCACTCGTTTTAGTATTAGTGTTCAGAATGTTGGCAGTGGAGACGTCTTTAAGTCTGAAGCTTATCAGTCCTGCAGTCCGTATGGTGCTGGCTTGTCGTTTAATGATGTTGATTTTGTCAGGGTTTTGGATGTTATTGTTGGTGATACAACTATTATGCAGTCCTGCAAGCCGTTGTCTGAATCAATTGAAGGTTCTGGTTATCTCCGTCTTTCTAATGGTGCGGGCTCATTTTTCTGTGAGCTCTCAGGTATTGTAGGCCAGAGTGCTTATTTGACTCCTTTGAGCATATTCCTGGAGTTCGGTTATAAGCAGAGCATTTCAAAGCCTGTTGAGATTCTTCACGTTGAGCGTTAAGTTTAAATAACAAAGAATGTTTGAAATTGAAAAATGAGGCGATTACTTCCGTTGTTGGTGTTGGCTTTTCTTGTAGTTGCATGTACTGGGGGAGAAACGAAAGGTGCTGTTAGTATGACTTCTCCTTTTGTTGGCGGTGCTCAGGGTCTTGTTATTGGTTTCCAGGATTATAGGGCTGAGGTTTTTGATGGTGGTCAGGACCCGTTTAATGTTATTGTCAAGTTGGAGAACAAGGGTGAGGCTCTTGTTCCTAAGGATAATGTGAGGGTGAGGATTACTGGTATTAATCCTGTTGAGTTTGGCAAGTCTGAGCAATTGTTGACTTTGCTTGCTCCTGATGATGTTATCGAGACTAGGAAGACTGAGACTGGTGTTTTGTCTGGTCCTCTTGTTTTTACTGAGTTTGTTGGTTTGAATCATGCTGGGAGAATTTCTGGTGCTTCTGCCCAGTTTACTTTGAGGGCTGATGTTTGCTATTTGTACAGAACGCAGGCTGTTGGAAAGTTGTGTGTTCGTGATAACTTGTTGACTCCGAGAGCTGGCGGTATTTGTGAAATTAATGAGAACAAGCCGGTTTATAATAGTGGTGCTCCTGTTCAGATTTCTGATTTTAAGGAGAGTGCTCGTGCTAAGGACAAACTCGGGTTTACTTTTGATATCAAGAATGTTGGTGTTGGTAGTGTTTTCCAGAGGAATACTTTTTGTGACAGGACCAATCGCCAGAGCGAGAACAGGGTTTATGTGATTGTTCAGTCTGGCTTGTCGGGTCTTTTGTGCACTGGTCTTGAGGGCGGTGACATTATGGCTGAAGGTTTTGTTACGCTTTATGGCGGTTCTAAGACTATTTCCTGCACTCAGGCTGTTTCATCGCGTTCTGATTATGAGCAGGTTATTGGTGTAGAAGTTGTTTATGATTACGAACAGACTGTTCAGGATTCTTTGCTTGTTAAGAGTGCGGGAGAATAAGCCGCCGGGGTTTTAGGGGTATGGCGGTTGAATACCCCTAAGTTATAATTGCGAAGCATATAATTCAAGAATTAGTTCCTGCTAATACGAATTGTGCTAATAATGCTTCTAATTGTACGAACTCATCCGAGCCTTCTACCAGTCTGAATTCTGTTTCTCCGCATTTGTCTATTAGGCTTACTTTTTTCCTTCCGTCTAGTTCCAGGTTCCAGATTTCGCTTTGTATTTGTTTGATTGCATCTAAGCCGGAAAGTCCGTATCTTAGCATTATGTCTAATAGTTTTTCTCTTGCTTTTATGAAGTCTCCTTTGAGTGCTGTTGTTAGTACTTCTTTTACTTCTTTTGGCTCTGCTACTGATGCTAGTGAGAAGATTATTTCTGGCGTGATTGTGTCTGATGCCGCGCTTTGCATTATGTTTGTGGCTTTTCTGCAGTCTCCTTCTGCTATCGTGACTAGCGCGTCTTTTGCTTCTTGTGATATTGTTAGTTTTTCTTTTTCTGCTATGTTTGTGATGTAGGGCAGTAGTTGTTCTTTTGTTAGTGGTCTGAAGCGGAATACTGCGCACCTGCTTTGTATTGGATCTATTATTTTGCTGCTGTAGTTTGCTGCTAGTATGAACCTGCAGGTGCTTGTGTGGTTTTCCATGGTTCTTCTTAGTGCTTGTTGTGCTTCTTTTGTGAGCGCGTCGCACTCGTCTAAGAAGATCATTTTGAATGGTACGTTTCCTATTGCTTTTGTTCTTGCGAAGTCTTTTACTTTGCTTCTTACGATGTCTATTCCTCTTTCATCGCTCGCGTTTAGTTCCAGGAAATTTTCTCTGTATGATTCTCCATAGAATTCTCTTGCTATGACTAGTGCTATCGTGCTTTTTCCTACGCCTGCCGGTCCTGTGAACATCAGGTGTGGCAGGTTTTTTTGTTTGACGAACGCTTTGAGTTTTTGGACTGTTGCTTCTTGTCCTTTTATGCCGTCAAACGTTTTTGGTCTGTATTTCTCTGTCCAGATTGATGAGTCTTCTGCCATCCCCAGATACCTTTTTCTATGCTGAATATAAAAACATTATTGTGAAAAAGAATTATACTATGTCTTCTTCTGATACTACGAGGAAGTCTCCCATTGCGATGACTGCGCTGAATGGTATTAGGAGGTTTCCTTCTTTGCTTTTCTCAAGTTCGAGTTTTTCTGTGTATTGTGTTGGGTTTTTGAGTGCTACGTGGATGAGCTCGCCTGATTTTACTTCGAAGACTATGTCTCCTACTTCTCCGAAGCGTTTTCCGCTCTTGCTGACTACTGTTTTTCCTATCAGTTGCTTTGAGAACTTTTTTTGATCGTCAATCATTGTGTATCACCTTTCTTGAATGATAACAGGTTTCAAATTTGTGACATATTTAAACCTTTCTGTTGAGTTTTTAAGTTGTTTTGAGTGCTTCGCATTGTTCGCATGCCTGGCACTTCCCGCACCCGTCTGGGAGCTCTTTGGTTTCGAGGCATTTTTTGACTTTGTTTGTTGTTTCTATGACTTCTTCTCTCATGAATGGGTTTAATACTATTGTTCTTTTTTCGTTGAAATCTAGGTAGTGTATTACTGCTTCTGGTACTTGGACGTTGAATTTGTCTTCGAGCATCATTGCGTATGCTGTTGCTTGTATTCTGTGCCCGTCCCATACTCCTTCTTTTGGCGGGTTTCCGCTTTTGAGTTCTACTGGCATTATTTTTGTTTCGTGGCATTCCAGCCTGTCTATTCTTCCTTTTAGGCCTAGTTTCAGGCTTTGCAGTGAGTATTCTGTTTTTACTTTTGGCGTTATCGCGTTCCATAGTTCTTCGCCTGTTAGCCCTTTTTCGAGTAATGGCAATAGTATGCTTGTTTTGTCTTCTGCTTCGAATTTTATTATTGGAAGTGATTTCTGGAATGCTGTTGTTAATGGCACTTTTACTGTTCTTAGCGCGTTTGAGTGTTCTGTTACTATTGTGCGCAATATCTGTAAGTATGTTGCGTGTAGTTTTTCTTGTACGTTGTCTGTTTTTTTGAGTTCTTTTATGGTTTTTTCATCTTTTGTTATGCTTTCGTGCAGTCTGTGTTTTATTAGTCCTAGTATCATTACGTCTTTTGGTGCTTCCTCTATGCTTAGCACGTATGATCGGTAGAATTGTCTTGGGCAGTGTGTCCAGCTGCTTAGTGCTGATACTGGTATGAGTTGCATTTGTTTGCTTTTTTGTTGTCGGCTTTTATAGCTTGCGGCTGTTTGTCCAGTGGGTATTCGTGCCGCCCAAGCGTTGCTTGGGTGAATTTTTCTCCCCTACGCAGGTAAGGGGAGAAGAAATTCAGTCCGAAGGACCAGCACGACACAAACTTTAAATACGGTATTGATAATCAAAAATTATGGATGTTCAAAAAAGATTTGATTTGATTTCAAGGAATACTGATGAGGTTCTTACTCCTGAAGAGCTTAAGGGTATGCTTGAGACTGATGTTCCTTTGAAGCATTATATTGGTTTTGAGATTTCTGGCAGGGTGCATCTCGGCACTGGTATTATTACTGGTTTGAAATTGTCTGATTTTCAGAAGGCTGGTGTGAAA
>JAPLZR010000021.1 GCA_026394935.1 Candidatus Woesearchaeota archaeon | reverse complement strand
AAATAGTAGTATGAAATATGTAAAGCTGCTAAGACCACAGCAATGGTACAAGAATTTACTGGTGTTTTTGCCGCTGCTGTTTTCTGGGAATCTGCTGAATCCAACAGCAATAGGACAATCATTACTCGCATTCGCAAGCTTCTGCGCACTATCTTCTGCCACGTACGTCATCAACGATTACGTTGACAGAAACAAAGACAGACTGCACCCAGAGAAATGCAACAGACCAATAGCATCAGGAGCCGTAGGATTGGTGCAGGCATTGCTGATAGTAATCATTTTATCAATAATCGGATTCGGAACAGCACTCCTCCTGCCAGCAAACTTTTTGATAGCAGCACTCGGATATTTCACACTATCACAATTATACACAGCATGGCTGAAACACGAAGCATTCGCAGACATACTGACCATAGCAGTAAACTTTGTCATAAGAGCAACAGCAGGAGCATTCGCAATAAAAGTATGGGTAAGCCCATGGCTCATACTAGGAGTATTTTTCCTAGCACTGTTTTTGATACTTGGAAAAAGAAGAAGCGAAGTAATGCTATTACAGGAAAAAGCGAGCTCGCAAAGAAAAACACTGGCATCCTACACGCCAGAAATAGTATCAAGACTAAGCGCACTAACAACAACAGCACTCGTTGTCTGCTATACCTTGTTCGTCTTCTTCGGAGAACACCCCCTGCTTTACATCAACCTGCCAATCGCTATTTATACCATATTCAGGTATGAAAGCTTCATAACAACAGGAAACAAAACAGCAAGACACCCAGAACTAGTATTCACAGACTGGAGAATGATGACAGCAATAATCACGTGGGGAATACTTACGTTTGCAGTCCTATACTTCTACTAACGCTTTGCGCCACAATAAAACATCTTCTGAATATCAACATCATTTGAAGTAAACTTGCCCTGGCGAGGATTCTCCGCCTTAACTTCTGTCTTCAAAGGCTCCTGATGATCCTTCTGCTTAGGCGCTTGCTCAGACATTTTTTTCATTTCAGACTTCAAACACTCAATCTCATTAGCAAGAGTACCCAAAGCAGAACGCAACAAACTAATCTCCTGCTCATACTTCTTATTATTCTGCTCCAAAATCATCTCAAACTTCCTCTCAGAAAGAACATCAACCTTTAAGGCAACACTAGGCTTTTCCTCAACAACAACCTGCTGAACAGAAGGCTCAAAAACCTGCTCAGCCTGCCGAAAAGCACTATCACTTGAATCAGCAAAATTATACCTGCGCAGCTCACTAGCCAAACTGTTAATCTTCTGAAGCTTAAACACGTCCATGCATTTCACCGTCCATCTCAAGATAACCATTTTTTATGACAAAACGCCTTCCAGCAGAAGGCAAAGGCAGCCTTCCAACATTCGGCAACGGATCACGACGAACACCACCGAGCAAATCAATACATTTATCGCAGTACAACTTGACCCCTTCCCGCTTCGCTACACAGAACTCACACAATCTTTTACCGCACCACATGCAACCGCCAACGTGGTCCTTACGGTGTTTATCACATTTCATAATGCAAACTGCGAACCAAAATTCTCCTTAACAAACTGAGCCATCATCATGTTACCGGCAAGCGTGTAAGATTTGTAAGCAGTAGCAAACAAGCCCTCACGCAAACAAGTATCACCCAAAGCAGACAAACGCTGAGCATCACCAGCAAGCTCGTAAGCCTTGGCAGCATAACCAATCTGGCGCTCTCTCAGCGCCTTGTCACCAACCTCGGCCAGTTTTTGCTTGCTGTTAACAGCGCTGAAGACTTCCATAGCGTAGTCATACTTCTCTTTCCTCAAACAATCTTCTCCAACGCGGATAAGTCGTTCCACATCGTTAATAGAACGAAAAGCCCTAATCGCATCACCTGTTTTTCCCTCTTCCAAACACTTATTACCAACTTTCAACAATTTATCAGTATTATCAGCAAGCCTATAGCACTCAATAGCGTTCGTGAACAAGCTAACCTTTTCATAATCCTCGCCAAGATTTGTAAGCTTTGCACGATTGCCAGCAAGAATAAAAGATTTCATTGCCTCAGGCAAACGACCCTTCCTGACGTACTCATCACCAAAAGCATTCAACAAGGCAATCCTTGTCTCCTCATCAAACATTGACAAGTTAGTATTTTCAAAACCCTTCTCAATCAAGGCAGGAAGAATACGCCTGAAATTCGACAATTTTGCCTCACTCTGACTAATTTCGTTAACGTGCTCTGCAACATTTAAAACGACCTTTTGAAGAATTTTATCATCCATATTACAACACCTCTTTACAACACTCAACACTGATTCAAAAACAGCATAAACTGGTATATAAATGTTACTAAAATGTATACTGGCAAACTTTTCAAAAAAGTTTGATCAAAATTGCTCCTTGTTCGCCCTCGAGAAGCAATCTTATAAATCCTTGACTTGTCAAGTCGCAAGAATCATCGGATTCTTGGGAACTCAGAAATCAAGATTTCTGAGTGATGTTTAAGACTCTTCTCTCAGGCTCACAATGTCGCAAAAACTTAAAAGAGCAATTGAATAATTCAGTCTAAACGCCAGTGATCTAACGGCATGATGCGACCTTCCCAAGGTCGACGCCCGGGTTCAATTCCCGGCTGGCGTATCAGAAAGTTTTTATCCTGAATTACAACAAACAAAGATATGAACATCTTACTAAGCATTGCAATAGCTTGGCTGGCAGCACAACTAATCAAAATAGCCATCAGCAGAAAAACAACAGCATTCTGGCAATTAGGAGGAATGCCGAGCTCACACGCAGCACTCGTCGGAGCACTCGCAACAGCAATAGCAATGCAGGAAGGATACATGTCACCAGCAGCAGCAATATCATACGTATTAGCCGCAGTAGTAATACACGACGCAGTACACATACGAAAACAACACACACTGACTGAAATAATTGCGGGACTGGCAATAGGATTCTTCACTGTAATAATTCTAAGCTACGTGTAAGCTATGAAAATGCAGGCACCATCGAGAACAAACTCTCAAGACCTCTTTTCAAAGAAGCCTTCTCAGTAATCTGATTATGAGTAAAAGGATACAACAACCACTTATCATCAGCTGCAGGATTAACAAAATAAATGCACAAACCCGGAAGCTTGGAAAACTCAGCCCAGTTAGAAACAACAAAATCAACATTCTTCCGCGTGTTTAAAACAACCAAACCAGCACTGCCAGCAATTCTCTGAAGAACTTCAACATCCTTCAGCTCAGGACGAATGAAAAAAACGACATCACCAGAAGTCTTATGCACGACAAAATCACCATTCGAATCCTCAAAACCAGTAATAGCCTTCTGAAGAATATCACGGCTTTTCAAATAAATCTGCACCCATTCCTTCAACTGAACAACAATATCCATGAGTGGTTGGCTTTACAAACGGTTACTTAAACTTTTATCTTTCCAACAACGTGACAACATTACGCCTGAGGAACTTCCTCTGCAGACACTTCCTCTTCGGAATAAGACGGCACAGCAGCACGGCTAATAATCATAATGTCGCCAACAGCCTTAACAAGCTGATGAGGCACAATAACGCCCTTAGCACTGCCGAGCACCTTACTCAAGAAAGAATTCTTAGTAGCACGAACACGCCAACCATGAACTTTGTTCTGGGTCAAAATCGCTTCCTCAATGTCGCCAAAGTAATCACCCTGATCAGTAAAAACCTTCATATCATACGTTTCCTGGATATTTTTCAGTCTGAGCATATTGTTCCCTCCTTTGCGGTTACCATTTTTGAAGGGTTAAACTATTTAAAGATTATGGTTAAGCACAGCATTAATATACCCGCAAATGTACTACCGACCAGTGCCACACCTCGAAATAATAGGAACCTCACACATCTCACCAGAGAGCTTAAAGAAGGTAGAACAAACAATTCTCGACAAGAAACCGCAAATAATAGCAATAGAACTCGATGCAAAAAGACTGTATGCGCTGATACACAAAGGAAAAGAACGAATAAGCTTCAGGGATATAAGAAAAGTAGGACTCAAAGGCTGGCTGTTCGCAATAATAGGGGCGTGGGCTGAAAAAAAACTCGGAGCGCAGGTAGGAGTAGCGCCAGGCTCAGAAATGCTCAGGGCAGTAGCGACAGCACAACAAGTAGGAGCAAAAATAGCGCTCATCGACCAAGACATAAACATAACACTCCAAAGATTTTCAAAAGCGCTCACGTGGAAAGAAAAATTCACTTTTGCAGCCGACCTGTTCAAAGGAGTTGTACTAAAAAAAGGAGTGCAGTTCGACCTCAAAAAAGTGCCGTCACAAAAAATCATAAAAACACTAATAGAAGACGTCAAAAAAAGATATCCGAATGTTTACAAAGTACTTGTTAAAGAAAGAAACGAATACATGGCAAAACGATTAGCGACGCTAATCAAACTGCACCCTGAAGAAAACATAATCGCAGTAGTAGGAGCAGGACACGAACGCGAAATAAGAAAACTCTTAAAAAAGTATTTAAACATCGGAATTCCACCAGTCTTATGACTGGTGGATTGCCTTAGCAAACCAATTTGGTGGAATTCCGAGTGTGCTCAAGAACCACCGCGTCCGTCATGCCACCCGTCTTGAGCGAGCGTAAGCGAACAATGACTGGTGGTTCTTGACAGCTACCAGACAAGACTAACTAAAAAAGAGAAGAATATGCGCAATTTCATAGACAAACTAAAAAGGTATTTCCTGTTCTCAAAAGAGGAATGGCTGTCATTCATAATCGCAGTAGTCTGCATTGCATTCATCTATTCCTGGACAGAATGGGGAACACAAAGATTTGACCTATCAATAGGACTCAAAAACTGGCTGGTTGCCATAATATTCATCGGCATAACCTTGTTTGTACACCACGCAGGACAAAGAATGATGGCTTTGTCACAAGGAATGAGAGCAGAACAAAAAATATGGTGGTACGGACTAATAATAGGACTGGTTCTCGTAATGCTCACAAACGGAAAAGTACAATTCCTCGCAGCAACAGGAACACTAGCGTACATGCTCCCAATACACCGACTGGGAGCATTCAGGTACGGACCAGGAGTAGGCACCCTGGCAAGAATATCACTGGCAGGACCACTCGCAAACATCTTCTTTTCAGCAATCGTAAAAACCGCAGAATGGATAGGAATACTAAGCCCATACATCGGACAAAAACTGTTCGTATTAAACCTGACTTTCGCATTCTGGAACATGTTCCCAATACCGCCGCTTGACGGCTCAAAAATATTCTATTACTCAAGACTATGGTACGTATTCATATTCGGCTCATTCACATCATACATCTTCCTCGTATACTTCCTAAACATCTACTCATACATAATCGCACTAATAATGGGAGCAGCCATATGGCTGATATACTACACACTCTATGAAAGGACGTGGTGGTAAATGGATATCAACCTGCTACTGGACTGGCCAGAACTCATTGCATTCGCATTCCTAATAATAGGACTAATCATGGCAATATTCTCAGGCAACGCACTCATACTTTACACAGTCTGCTTCCTAATGGGACTATTCTTTGGAAGAATGTGGTACAAACTAAGAAAAAGCGAAAACATCGCACTATTTTTGATAATCATGGCATTCTTCCTCGGATTCCTGCTCGGAGGAATATGGGCAAACATACGCATAATATCATTCATCCTGCTCGCAGGAATACTGGCAGGATACTACCTGCACGCCAAGAAAATAATCAGGACGATATAATTAAATACGCTTTCTAATTACGACAAATCATGCTAAGGGGGTTCACGCCGAGATTATACCAAGAGACAATATTCGCCACTGCGGTAATGAAAAACACTTTGGCAGTACTGCCGACAGGCATGGGAAAAACAGGAATAGCAGTATTACTGACAGCGCAAAGACTAAAACAATACCCTCAATCAAAAATACTCATCCTGGCACCAACAAAACCATTAGCAGAACAACACCTAACAACATTCAAAAAAATATTAGAACTGCCGGAAGACAAATTCGCACTGTTCACAGGAGAAGTCGCACCAGAAAAAAGAGTGGAAACCTGGCAAACAGCACAAATCATCTTCTCAACACCACAAGGACTTGAAAACGACATCATCGGAAACAAAATAGACATCTCAAAAGTCAGCCTACTGGTATTTGACGAAGCACACCGGGCAACAGGAGACTACAGCTACGTGTTTCTAGCAAAACAATACCAAAGAAAAGCAGACTGGCCAAGAATACTCGCGCTGACAGCAAGCCCGGGAAGCGACACGGCAACAATAGAAGAAGTATGCAACAACCTAGGCATAGAAGCAGTTGAAATAAGAACAGAAAAAGACCCGGACGTAGAACCATACATACAACCAATAGACATAGAATGGAAAAACGTAGACCTGCCAGAAGAATTCAAAAAAGTACAACACCTCCTGCAACAATGCATAAAAAGCAAGACAGAACAACTAAAACAACACGGAATAAAAGGCACATTCCTGTCCAAAAAAGAACTACTAATGCTGCAGGCAGAACTGCACGCGAAGATTGCCGCAGGAGAAAAAGACTATGAAGCGATGAAAGCAATAAGCCTGCTAGCAGAAATCATCAAAGCACAACACGCACAAGAACTGCTGGAAACGCAAACAGTTGCATCACTCAACAAATATTTCGAGGGATTATACGAACAAGCAGAAAGCAGCAAAATAAAAGCAGTCAGGAATCTGACAGCAGACCTTGCATTCAAAAGCGCATTCATTCTCTCACAAAAACTGCCGGAACACCCAAAAGTAGGAGCACTAGTAGAATACGTAACAAAAGAACTCCAACAAAACAAGCTGACAAAAATAATTTTGTTCACACAATACAGAGACACAGCAGTCAAACTGTCAGAAGAACTCAACAAAAACCAAGGAGCGCTCGCAAAAGTATTCGTAGGACAGGCAAAAAAAGAAGGAACAGGACTAAGCCAAAAACAACAAGCAGAAATGCTCGACATGTTCAGAGACGGACTGTTCAACATCCTGATAGCCACAAGCGTGGCAGAAGAAGGACTGGACATACCAAAAGTGGATTTGGTAGTGTTTTATGAACCGATACCAAGCGCGATAAGACACATACAAAGAAGAGGAAGAACAGGAAGACAAGAAAAAGGAAAAGTCACAATATTCGTAACAAAAGGAACAAGAGACGAAGCATACCTCTGGAGCGCAAAACACAAAGAAAACAAAATGGTGCGTATTCTGGAAAATATGCGCAAAGAACTGACAACAAAACTCGCGCCAAAACAGCCGACACTCCAGAACTTTGACAACAATGTCAAGATATTTGCTGATTACAGAGAAAAAAGCACAGGAACAGTAAAAGAACTCGTAGAACTAGGAATAGCAGTAAAACTCGAAATGCTACAATGCGCAGACTATGTCCTGAGCGCAAGAGCAGGAGTGGAATTAAAGACTGTAAGTGATTTTGTCGACAGCATAATAGACGGACGATTATTAGAACAACTGAAAACACTCAAAAAAAGCTATGAAAGACCATTAATAATAATACAAGGAACACAAGACCTGTACACTGCAAGAAACGTGCACCCGAATGCCATACGAGGAATGCTAAGCACTATCGCGATAAGCTACGGAATACCAATAATATACACAAAAGACGAAAAAGACAGCGCAGCATTGCTTTTAACGATTGCAAAACGAGAACAAGAAGACAAAAAAGACTTCTCACCACACGCAGACAGAAAACCAATGACGACAAAAGAACAACAAGAATACATTGTAAGCGCACTGCCAAGCGTAGGACCAAACCTGGCAAAAGAATTATTGATCTGCTTTGGAAGCGTGGAAAAAGTATTCACAGCAACAGAAGAAGAATTACTGAAAGTCACAGGAGTAGGAGAAAAGATCGCAAAACAGGTAAAAGAAATCGCAACAAGACCGTACAATTAAGCAAGAGCACAAATAATATCTGATTTCGTAATAAGACCAACAAGCACACCCTTCTCAACAACAAGAACAATCGGATAATGCTGCAATAAACCTGACACCACAATAAAATCCGCATTCGCAGGAACAGTAGGAGGAGAAGCCTCCATGATGCCACCGACCTTCTGGCGCAAACAGTTTGTATGAGACAGAATCGTAGCCTCGCTAATCAAGCCAACAATCCGCTCATCTATCACCGGCAACTGAGAAATAGAATACCTGCGCATCAACGCAACAGCATCAGCAACCGAATCTGAAGGCTTGACAGAAATAACACCAGGATGCATAACGTCAAGCGCTTTTGGCGAATCAGCCAATCTTTTCTGCTCAAGAGCAGAAAAAATACGCCGAGCAATAGTATAACTCGGATCAATGCGGCCAGACTCAATCTTTGCAATAACAGACTGGGAAACACCCGCAACACCAGCAAGCCCTGCCTGCGTAATACCCAAACGCAAACGGGCAGGCCGTATATTTTTCAATTCCATAACCGAACATAGCACATAGGAATATTTATTCCTTTCGGAATAATTCTGTCAAAAGAATATTAATAGCAGAAGCGATGAATAAAAAACGCGAGGTGATATGATATGACAAGAACATTATTCACATCAGAATCCGTGACAGAAGGGCACCCAGACAAAATCTGCGACCAGGTAAGCGATGCAATACTGGACACAGCACTAAGACAAGACCCGGAAAGCAGAATAGCAATAGAATGCCTGACAAAAACAGGGATGATTGTAGTTGCAGGAGAAGTCACAACAAAAGCGCAACTGGACATACCCCCAATCGCCAGAGAAGTCCTCAGAGAAATAGGCTACACGAAGTCAAGCTACGGAATAGACGCAGATACGTGCGCCATTCTTGTACACATAGAAAAACAAAGCCCTGACATCGCACAAGGAGTGGATTCAACAACACAAAAAGAACAAGGAGCAGGAGACCAAGGAATGATGTTCGGATACGCAACAAACGAAACACCAGAATTAATGCCGCTCCCAATAACACTCGCACACAAACTGGCACAAAGACTAGCATATGCAAGAAAAACAGGACTAATACCCTACCTCGGACCTGACGGAAAAACACAAGTCACAATAGAATACGAAAAAGACAAGCCAGTCAGAGTCGACACCGTGCTTGTCTCATCACAACACGACGAAGGAACCGACCAAAACATCCTCAGAAAAGACATCATCGCAAAAGTAATAACCCCTGTATGCGGAAAATGGCTGGATGAAAACAGCAAAATACTAACAAACCCAACAGGCAGGTTTGTCAAAGGAGGACCATACGCTGATGCAGGGGTGACGGGCAGGAAGATTATTGTTGACACTTATGGAGGAATGGGAAGACACGGAGGAGGAGCATTCTCAGGAAAAGACCCAAGCAAAGTAGACAGAAGCGGAGCATACGCGGCAAGATACATAGCCAAAAACATCGTAGCAGCAGGACTCGCAGACAAATGCGAAGTACAACTCGCATACGCAATAGGAATGGCAGCACCGGTCAGCATACACGTAAACACATTCGGCACAGGAAAAATCGACGAGGAAAAACTTGCAGAACTAGTCTACAAGCAATTCCCCATAAAACCAAAACAAATCATAGACGCATTCCAGCTAAAAAGACCAATATACAGAAAAACAACATGCTACGGACACTTTGGAAAAGAAGAACTTCCATGGGAGCAAACAGACAAAGCAATAATACTCAGAAAAAAAGCAGAATTATTGGTGACTCGCTAAAACTTCAATTTATTCAAACGCGCAATTCTGAGCTCAGTCGATGGGTGAGTGCTGAACAGAGAAACAAGACCTTTAGCAGTAAAAGGGTTAACGATAAACAAAGAACTCGTAGTAGGATTGCCCATTCTCAACGGGTTTGCCTTGCAACCACTCTCCAACTTACTCAAAGCACTCGCGAGACCACGAGAATCCCTAACAGTCCTTGCAGCACTCTCATCAGCCAAATATTCACGGGAACGAGAGATGGCTAGCTGAATCAGCAAAGCAGCAATAGGAGTCACAATAACAAGCAAAAGCAATGCAAGAGGATGCACACCCCTATCACGGTCACCACTAACGCCGGAAAACATGGCAATACGCGCAACAGTAGAAATAACAGCAGCCATAGTTGCAGCAATAGTGGAAACAAGCATATCACGATTCTTAATATGAGAAAGCTCGTGAGCCAATACGCCCTTCAACTCATTATCATCCAACAATTTCAAAATGCCATCAGTACAAGCAACAACCGCTTTTTTAGGGCTTGGTCCAGTAGCAAAAGCATTAGGAGTCTCAGTAGGAATAATGTACAAAGCAGGCTTAGGAAGACCAACTTTACGAGAAATCTCCTCAACAAGCCTGTGAATATGAGGATACTCGCTCTTTAAAGCAGGCCTTGCACGATACATAGCCAAAACAAGCTTATGAGACCAGAAAAACATTCCAAAATTCATCAAAACAGACAAGACAAGAGCGAAAACCAAACCAGTTTTGCCACCGAAGAAAAAACCCACAGCAAGAACTAAACCAGACATCATACCAAGCAATAAAACAGTCTTAACCTGATTCCACATACGTCCTTTTCTGATATACCGCGTTTATAAAGGTTATGACTCCAAGATCCCAAAACCATACTGCACTTTCACAAAATTTAAAAGAGGAGCTGATACCAGCAAGAATCATGAAAAAAATACTATGCGTACTACTGCTGATTTGCCTGGCAGCATGCCAGACAGTTGAAAAACCAATACAAAAAACAACACCCGCAAACATAACAGACGTAAACAAAGCAGCAGTACTCGAACAATTCGCAAAACTCGACCTTGAACTAAACACCAGCTGGCACGAAGAAAGCATACCAGCAAACATGATACAAGTAAAAGCCATAGAACCCTGGACTGCAAACATGATGTTTTTAAGAGATAGACTCTCAGAAAAAAATGACACACTCGTTTTAGATTTAGTTGATGCACGAGTACAAATGCTCAAATCACAACTCGCATACTACCTAATGCTAAAAGTAGGAGAAAACGGCACAATCAACATGACAAGAATAGGAAAAACACTCACGCCAGCACAAGAAATAGACTGCAGAAACTCAAAAGTAATCGCGAAATCACTAGGACTATACTACTCATCATACGCTGCATGGAAAAACTTCACAATACTCATGGACAAGGTGTTTGGACAAGGTGTTACAGAACGAAGAAATGAGAGCACAAATAGGCGCGAACAAGGAAAGACCAAAATTCTACAACCCGCCATTCGCAGACGCGCTAGAATACATCAAAACAACCAAAAAAACAGTATACGACCAATGCGAAGTGGAAATCGTCATGCAAGATATGTTGCCAAACCCTCAATCTGGCGCAACTGAGTCTTGAAAAGAAACTCCCTCAAATGATTATTAATTTTAACACCAAACTTCTGCAGATTAACAGATAACTCGTGATAAAGCTTTTTACCCTCATCATCAAGATCAGTCAAAAGAACAACCTCTTTTTCTTTGAAAGCAACATCTTCCACCACAGCAAACAACGGCTTCTTCAACGACATAACATTCACTATTCCAAGAGCATTCAAAGCGCGAACATCCTTTATGCCCTCTACAATCACTAAAAGATTCTTCTGCTTAATCTCTTCAAGCAACTCTTTGATTTGCTCAGATTCCTCAACAGCCATCCCACCAGACAACCACGCAAGTTATATAAATTCTTGGAACAACAACAACAGTATGGGGGATTACAAACAAATACACATAAGCACACTGCTCAAATACTACAAAAGAGCAGAAATACAACAAGCACTAATCCAATCAGCAGACCACAAAGAAGTAGCAGTAAGCTACGGCGGAACAGGATACGGCAAAAGACCAGACGTACTAAAATATCCAAAAGACGTGCTTGAAGCAGTAAAAACAGGAGCAACAAGCTTTCATTGTTCTGAGGAACTATGGAACAACCCATTACAAGTCACAACAGGAGCAAAACCAGAAGACTTGAACAATTTACGAATAGGATGGGACCTCATACTCGACATAGACTGCCCAGAACTAGAATACTCCAAAATTGCTGCTGACTTGATTGTGCAAGCACTGCAACACCACGGCATCAAAAACACTTCTGTAAAATTCTCAGGAAACCACGGATTCCACATAGGAGTCCCATACGAAGCATTCCCAGAAACAGTCAACGGCAAACCAATCAAAGACTCATTCCCAGACGGACCAAGAAAAATAGCAATGTACCTACAAGCAATGATAAAAGAGCCGCTGGCACAAAGATTATTGCAGGACGGACCTGCAAGAATAGCAGAGAAAATAAGGAAAACAGTAAGCGAAATAGTAAAAAACGGACAACTAGACGCGTTTTCTGTACTATCAATAGATACAATATTGATAGCAACAAGACACCTATACAGAATGCCATATTCTTTGAATGAAAAATCAGGACTAGTCAGCGTAGTAATAAAACCAGAAGAAATACTCACGTTTAACAAAAAAGACGCAACACCGGAAAAAGTAATACCGAAATTAATGTATTTGGACAGGACCCAAATAATTCCAGGAGAAGCCAGAAAACTCATAGTAAACGCATTCGACTACAAAACAAGCCAGGAAACACCACAAGAACTAAAAGAACTAACAGCGAAAAAAGAATACGAACCAATAACAGAAGCAGTACCAGAACAATACTTCCCACCATGCGTACAACTAATATCACAAGGACTAAAAGACGGAAGAAAAAGAGCACTGTTCGTACTAATTAATTTCTTAACATCCATCGGATGGAGCTACGAAATGAC
>JAPLZR010000090.1 GCA_026394935.1 Candidatus Woesearchaeota archaeon | reverse complement strand
ACAGTGCTTTCTGTAGGAGATAGAGCAAAATAACTGGCAATTATTAACACAACTACAGCAAATCCTATCTTATGAAGTCCCTTCATCTCTTTTCTGACTGAAAAATACGTTTTTGGTATATAAATACCACGTTTCTATATCTTTCCAAATACAAATGCTTTTAATGCAAAACAGGAAACCTGAACAAAATGGAATGGAAGGTATATGCGGACAACAAAACGTGCTACGTATTCTGCGACGGAACACTTGTTGACAGATACACCATATTAAAACAACAAGCCAAAGGACTAACGGTTTATTCCAGAGGAAGCCATGACAAAAAGGAAACTCCTCCTGTTGAAAAAATGAAACTAATAGCCAGCACCACAGGAGACCTACTATACGACAGAACAAAAGGACTGCACTTCCACGGACTCGCAAAAAAAGTTGATGAAGCAGGAGAAATAGCCTTTGTTTCACAACTCCCGCCAGAAACAGTCCAAAGCTACAGAACAATGGCAAAAGTATGTTTTGAACAAGCAAAAATATGCCTCAGTAAAGGAGGTTCTTCATTTACAAATAATGCACGCATGCTTCTGATTGAAATAGACAAATACGACCCTGAGAATGAAGAGTACAGGGCTCTATTGCAAACACTGGTTTAACCTCTTTTTCTTTTCAAATACCAATTCAAGAAAAACAAAATCCCGATAATAAAAGCAGGACCTGCAATAGTCAAAGACCAAGACAAAGCAATATACCACACAACCCGGTGTATGGTCATGATAATGTAAAGCAATCCTGCCAAAATAAAAACAATCCCTCCAACAAGCTC
Organism: Candidatus Woesearchaeota archaeon; assembly: GCA_026394935.1. Lineage (GTDB taxonomy): Archaea > Nanobdellota > Nanobdellia > Woesearchaeales > ARS49 > CABMGU01. Next base: position 1,881 of record JAPLZR010000090.1, on the reverse strand, counting down.
ATACTTCCAAGCGATTATCAGAACAATCAATAAAACTAATACAGGAATGTTATGCATAAACAAGCCGAGAACAGTGCCCCAGAAATCATAATTCGCATCAAAAATGTCCAACGAAAACATTGCAAGGTAAAGAAGGAACAATATAGCCAAGATTCTCGGCAGCCAATAAACAAAACGGTTGATTTTTCTCATTTTAATCATTGACACACGGTCTCTTTTGAGTCCTGATTTTTAGGATCTGTTTTATCGTCCTTATAGATTTTAACGCTGTGAGTCAGGTCATTATCGAAATAACTCTTAGTAGGACAGTTATCGCCTCCTGTGTCAACTGTCCAGTTTGTTTTTTCAGGCTGGCCTTCCAGTCTGACACACATGTGACCTACTGTAACAAGAGCTCCAGTCTTATGCGTCCATAAACCGCAATCAAAGTTATCAGTTGACCATCTAAGAATAGGCAGTTCAAGCCTTGCACCCACTGGTCCTTGAGCAATTCCTGCAGACATCGCACGAACACAGTCACTTTTTACATTATAATCTCCAGTTTTCACAGTCCATTTACAGTTTAAAGAATCAATTTTCACGTCAAATATTTCTTCCGGAATGTTATCCGGAGGGTTTATCGTATCATTAATAACAGTAACATTTTCATCTACCAAAGATGGTTGCAGCTTACAACCAGCCAAAATAAATGCAAACAAAACCATAATTTGAAAAATTCGCATAAAATTCATATTGAATGAAACATTTTTACATATATAAATGTTTTTGATTAAAGCTACCTGTTTAAGATAATTTTTATATAAATACGGCAAATCAATCTTCACATGATACGAAAAGCAGTAGCGGCAATAGTAGAAAAAGAAGGAAAGTTTCTCCTAGTTCATAAAGTTAAGATGATGGATTCAAAACAAGGTCCTGAAAAAATAGAGGGAGAATGGGGTTTTTCAATCGGCGGAGTCAAACCAGGCGAAATAGACTTTTCAAAAGCGCTCATGAGAGAATTAAAAGAAGAAACAGGCTCTGACAATTATAGAATCGTAAGAAAATTCGAGGAAAAAATGTGTTTTACTTTTCCTCCGCACATACAGAAGAAACTCGGATTTGAAAAACAGGAAACCACAATGTTTTTAGTTGAATATCTCGGAGACGGCACTGATATCACTCCCCAAGATGAAGAGATAGACAAGATTGAATTCTTCACAAAAGACGAATTAATCGCGAAATTACACCACGACAATTCAAGAGAATTCTTCAAAAAGTTTGTAAATGGACAATATTGAACGCGGCGATTCAGAGAGGTTTCTAGGCGAAAAGGCGACCTGCTGAGCAATTTTCAGAGTTGTTTTTTAGTCTGGTATTAACCCACATATTTTAACATAAAAAAAGTAGTTTTTTTAAATATACAGAGCTTTTACTGTCAATAGAATGACTACAACAAGACACATTTATGCAAAATGCCCAAAATGCGGCAAGATTATCTTCACAGAAGAAGTTATGAGCACCAATGTAATGGGACATGGATTAAATTATGAACCTCATACTGGAGGAACTGATCCAAAACGGTTGGCAGTCTTAGCTTGTCCAAAATGTGAATATACTGATTATCAAAGTCAATTCAAAGAAATTAAAAGAGAAGAAAGAGGCGAAAAGGTTGGATTTGATACAACACCTACCAACATAAAATATTTCAGAATCGGGGAAAAACTTAAGAAAAAAAAGGAATACAAAAATGCTTTATGGGCTTTTCTAACATCGAGTTGGTATTCTTCAGCTGAATTCAAAAAAAAGTGTTTACTTAATGTCCTCGATTTAATAATAAAGAGTTTTGAATCTGAAAAATTACGGAAAGAAGAAAAAATAGATCTTCTTAATCTTGGATTA
>JAPLZR010000118.1 GCA_026394935.1 Candidatus Woesearchaeota archaeon | reverse complement strand
GGCAAAATACGTGGTAGACCTAACAGTCCGCCAATTGAATAAATTTGGCAAACCAGCAAACAAAAGCAAAGTGCTCATATTAGGACTAACATTCAAAGAAAACGTAAAAGACTACAGAAACAGCAAAGTAGCAGACATAATAAAAGAACTCAAAAACTACGGAACAGAAGTCATCGCATACGACCCAATGCTCGAAGGCGAAGACGGAATAGTAAAACACGAATTCAACATAACAATAACGCCACTGGAAAAAGTGGGCAAAGTGGACGCAATCATACTGGCAGTAGCACACAAAAAATTCCAAAGCCTGACACTAGAACAACTCAAGAAATACATGCCGGACAAACCACTGCTAATAGACATAAAGAACTTCTACGACAGAAAGGAAGCCGAGAAAATGGGAATTGTAGTGGAGAACCTGTAATAGCAATATTTATTAATGCACTAGAGACTTAAGTATACATGTATTTCAAGTCAACGGTGAGGAACAGTCTTGCTGTTTTTATACTTGGCCTGATTTCCGGTGTTGCAGGCTATCTCTTCAGAATACTGCTTGCACATAACCTTTCAGTATCTGATTATGGACTTTTCTACTCAATGTTCGCGTTTTTCGCATTCTTCACAGTATTTGTAGATGCAGGCTTAACGCAATCGGTTGCCAAAAAAATTGTCGAATTAGAGCTAAAGAAAAAATACGATCAAATAAGAAGTTTGGTTTTAGCATCGCTCAGTTTTCAATTTATTGTTTCAGTCATTTTAGCAATAATATTCCTGATTCTGTTTCCAGTCCTTTCAGCCAAAGTATTCAAGACTGAAAATTTTACCATTTTCCTGCTACTAGTATTGTGGTTTTTAACATTACCGATAGACATGTTCTTCAAATACCTATTTTTAGGATTTCATTACGTCAAGATGTATTCTTCTATCGACCCTTTAAAAACAGTATTGACCTGCATTTTTGTAGCAATAATGTTTAGTTTGGGAATAGGCACGACCACACCATTCATTGCTTATGCTGCAATCAATGTGCTAATATTAATCATATTTATACCAGTACTTCTTCGATTTTTCCCTCACTTGTTAAGTCTGAACTTTAAGTTAGCAATAAATCTATTCAAGCCGGTTCTAATCTACGGATGGTACCTCGCATTTGCAGGACTTGCATGGGCTTTAATCACGTATACAGACACCATGATGATTTCCTATTTCAGAAACTTAACAGAAGTCGGTCTCTATCAAATAGCAATGCCCCTGGCAAACACACTACTATACTTAATCGGTGCATTAAATATAGTATCCTACCCGCTATTTTCAAAACTCAACGCACAAAAAGAATCCAACACAATACAAACCGGAATTACGCTACTTTACAGCTATTTGTTTGTAGGAATGATACCCCTTGCTCTGATAATGTTCACCTTCCCAGACTTAGTCATCACTGTACTGTTTGGAGCAAAATTTGTTGAAGCAGCAACAGCTCTCAGAATTCTTTCTGTTGGCGCGTTATTTTTCTCGCTGGCAAGCTTTAATGCGGGCCTGCTTTCAGCAACAGGAAGGGCAAAGACTGTTGCAAGAATGGCGGCAGTCACTGCGATACTAAATGTAATATTAAACGCCTTGATGATACCTCCTTATGGTTTTGTAGGCGCTAGCTTAGCAAGCGCCATAAGTTTCACATTCTTCCTAATTGCCTCACTGATAGTAGTTAAAAAGGAATATGAGATTCATATGCCATACCTCAAGTGGATTATGAATTTCATTGTTGGACTATTAACAATTGGAGTAATATGGTGGTTAAAGGGTATTCTCAACCTTAACGTCTGGCTAGAAGTATTCGCAACACTGATTCCGGCAGGAATATTTTATGTGGCATTATTGATAATTTTCAAGGTCATTAACATAAAAGAGCTTCTTGCAATGATAAAGCAGGTAATAAGATGAGTTTACCTTTTTTGTCCAACATATAAGATTTCATCTCCATTTAAAGAAGAAAGCCAATTTTGAACTTTTTTGTTAAAGAGATAACCTAGCGTAAAGAAGTCATAAGAAAATTTTTGCAAAATAATTGTAGTGAAATCATTGGATTTGAATAAACTTTCCAGCGAGTGCGGAGTATAGGGTTTAACATGTGTGAAATCATTCCAAAAAGAGAATTTATTGACCAAAATGTTAGGGCAACGTATAATTACAAATCCATTTGGCTTTATTATTTGATAAAGTTCATTAACTGCCGCATCATAATCTATAATATGTTCCATAACATGGTTGAGAATTACCAAATCAAATTTTTTATTAATTTCAGTTTTTCCATCTCCTAATTTTGTATGGATGAAGTTTATGCCTTGTTTTTCAAGCAAATTCCCATAGGTATTGTCGCAGTCAATCATTGTTTTGTTAGTAACGTTTTTATTTGTATATGATATTGCCCAGCCATCGGCGCCTCCAATTTCACAAACTGAGATTTTTTTATCTTTCAATTTCAACAAATCAATAAAATGTGCCAAATAGAGCGTATAATGTGAATATACTTTACGTTTTCTGCATATTATTTTTATTATTAAGTTTCTAAAAAAAGAATTCCTTTTTCTTTGCAAATTGTATTTTAAATACTCCATAATATGAGTCCAAAGCCAAACTTTTATAATTCTTTTTATTTTTATGAGATATCTGATTATTTTTTGCCCATAATAATAGTCACAGGATAAGCTTGGAATGACTTTGAAAGGAACAACAATGCTTTGTTCAGCCCGAGTAGTCTGGTTGTTTTGATGATATCATATATCCTCTTGTGAGTATGTTTAATAGCTTCTGATTTTCCATCTAGAATTTCACTAATAAGTTCTTCAGAAATATTTCGACAGACTACATTTCTTTTTTTCAAAGAGTTAATTATTCGACTTGGAGTGACATACTTAATATGCGACAAAAAATCAGGATTCTTGCCCAGCAGCCTAAGCCAAATCCTAAACAACCATTTGGGCATTAATGGCAACATAAAAACATTAAAATGCCCTTCCTTAATCCAGATATAGTTTGGGCATTCAATATAAATAAGGCCATTCTTCCTAGTAACGCGAACCATTTCAGAAATTGATTTCTCGACGTCTTCGACGTGTTCCAAAACGGTTTTTGAAACAACTAGATCAAAATTATTGTTTTTAAAAGGAATTTTTTCAGCAGGAGCGTTAATAAATTCGATATTTTTTTGTTTTAAAAAATCTTTTTTCAAATCACAAATCTTGATAAATTCCTCGTTAACATCAATTCCGTAGACTTGTTTTCCATATTTGGCCAAGGAAAAAACCAAATCACCAAAACCACAACCAATATCTAAGATCTTTTCAAATTTATTTTGTTTGCAGTGCTCAATAATTTTCTTAGTAATTTTATCGTGTTGCGTCTTGGCGATTTCCAGAGAGTAGTCTGGCTTCCGAGGACAGTAGTATGCCTTATTCTCGCGCAACATCTGTTGTTTAATTTTATGCACGATTTCTTTTTTTAATGACTCTTTGTTCATTATAAGCATTTATTCCGAGTCCTTGCGGATAGTTAACCGCAACCATACAATAAAGAATGCAATACTTATTGCATCGCTGAGCTTTACGCCCTTTCCTTTTTCGTGATAAATAGAGGGGATTTGTATTTCAGCCCAATGAAGCTTTTTTGTCAAGCATTTGGCAGTTAATTCTGCTTCAACCTCATACCTGTTCGTATTCCATCGAATTTTTTTATACGCATCGGGAGTATATACCATGAATCCACATAGCATATCCTTCTGCTTACGGCCGAACAATATGCGCATAAGTGAATTGAGAACCCAATTTCCAAAGGCACGGGAAAAAGGCATATCTCCGGAGCGTTTAGTAAAAACAATATCTGTCTTTTCTTTTTCCAAAGTTTTCAATAGCTTGGGAATGTAAGCCGGAGGATGCTGACCATCTGCATCAAGAGAAACAATAACATCAGCGCCCTTCTTAACAGCATAATCACAGCCAGTACGCAAGGCAAAACCTTTGCCCTGATTCTGCTTCAAAGCAATAACGTCCACGCCAGCATCTTTAGCAATAGCGGAAGTCTTGTCACGGCTTCCATCATCAACCACGACAATATTTTTAGCGTATTTCTTGGTCTCTTTAAGTACATTACCAAGATGTTTCTCTTCATTAAAAGCTGCAATAACAACCCAAACATTCATGCAAATAGGACAATATCACGCATTTATAAAACTTTAGAACTACTGCACCGATTCAATTTTAACCTTGAAATTCATGGTCTTATTACCAAGCGGATGTTTGGAAGAATCAGTGCCGTAAGCCTCTTCGGGAGGAACAGTGAATGTTTTGGTTTCGTTCGGCTTCATACCCATAATACGCGACTCAAAACCAGCAACAACCTTGCCCTGACCCGCAGTAAACGACATGGGCTTTGTTTCAAAATCCTCAAATTTAGCATAACGGGAAATATTCTTTTCCCTCCAGCCAACAATACTTGAATCAACAAGCTGATCATTATCAATCCAGGCGATATAATCCAAGGAAACCTGAGCACCAGACTCAATACTGGTCTTTGGCATCAAATCACCAGGAATGAACGGCTCGTCACCAGTCCAGTTAACCTTGTAAACATGCACCCAACCCCCAACCAATTGACGCTCGGAAGAAAACGGCTTGAACTGCTTCAAACCAAGACCACCCATAAAGTACATACGAGTAAACATGCTGTCAGCCAATTCATCGTTCGCAGCAATAGCATTCATGCCAGTCCTGGTCGGCCAGACAACCACTGCAAGATTGCTGCCACCTTTCTCAGGAGTCAAAACCTTCTTATCGCCTTTCTTATCATAAACAACAATCTTACTGGCAACAGCAACACCCTGACCCGACCTAATCTCAGCATGTTTTCCAGACAAATTAACAACAATATTGCCACAGTTCAAAAGGTCGCCTGATGGAGAACACGAAGAGACATCAGTCGCATAACCAGGCCAAGGACTGATCCACTGATTCGCATCATTTTCAGAAGCCAAATTATTAGCAGCATCATATGTTTGCTTTGCATCCTTTTCAGAAACATTAAAGCGTTCCATCATCTGAGGAACAGCCTCTGATTCAGGCAAGTTTTTCCACTTCAGCCAAGTTTCAGCCTTTTCAAAATTCCACAAACCAAAATGAGCCCAGACACCTGCCTTGCTGATCATATCGCCGGAAGCAATGAAGAAATCTTCAGGAGGATTGCAATGAGCAAGCTCCAAAACCTTATCAGAGACACCAGATTCCTCAACAAGCTGTTGAGCCGATATATCATCAAGCATAATCAGCTTTTTAATAAAACGAACAGTCATCAAATGGTCTTTTAAAGTTTCGTAAGCAACACTATAAGCAGTTGAAGAACCGCAATCAAGCATACGCAAAATACCAACAGCTTCGTCCTCGTTATCGGTCTGTAAAACTCTTCCTACCCAATGTGCGTGTTGCATTGTTTGAGAAGCACCGTCAAACGAAACAGCACGGTCAGCAATATACTTGAAGTGATGACCGAAATCCCACCAAGAATTAATAATGGCATTCGGCTGGCTCTCATCCTTAATTTTAGTAAGAGAGGTCCACCAGGCATCATTAATCAAAGGAACATCATTAGTCACAGTAGCATATGATTCACGAACCATATGAACTCCTGATGTGGAAGGATTAACAATGATGAGCCCTGTTATTATGATAATCAGAATTCCAGTAACAATCTTAGGAATATGCAACTGCCTCTCTCCAACACCTGACAAATACTTGTAAACCAGTCCAACACCAGCACCAAAAGCAATAGCAGCAGCAGGACCCAACAACAAAGTAAAACGCATACCCTTCAAAGTCATATACATCGTGCCAGCAAACCAAATAGCAAGCAAAGCACTATAAGTAAAATCAAACCTGCCGTGCTCGTCCCTTCTGATTAATAATAGAACAATGCCAAGCACGCCAATCAAAAATATCAAATTGCCACCAACAGAAGAAATGGCGTAAGTAAAAGAACCAGGATTAAGCTCGGCAACAGTAGTCAAAGTATTAGGCCAAAGATTCAACTGCGCAGCATTCTTCAAAGCAGTGGAAGCAAAAGCGGCCTTAAACACACTGAAATAAAAACTGCTGAAACCAATTGTGGCAGAACAAACAACAGCAGTAATTACAAACAAAGAAACACCAGCAAAAATAAACTTCTTAGTCTGTGAATGAGCCCAAAATTTATGCAAACCCTCTCTTAACAATTTGTTCTCAATAACAATATCTGCAACAATCGCAACAGCAAGAGCAGCACCAACAAAATCAAACAAATACCACCAAGAGTTCCAAAAGTTAGCATAAATACCAAAAGCCAGACCCGTCAAACCACCGAATATCACTTGTTTCTTTGCGGATTTGGAAGAAAGAGCCTCAAACAATAACCAGACAATCAGAATAGCGAAAAACACGGTATAAGCATCAGTATCAGCATGACCCCAAGGAGTCCTACCCATAATGGCGGGTAATACGGCAAGCATAGTTGCAGCAGAAACACCGCCAACAGGACCAGAAACACGATAAGCAATAAGGAAAGCAAAAATCAAGGACAAGAAAATAAACACAACAGGAAAATAAGCAGCAGATTGCATCAAAGTAGTCTGTTTGTTCAGCACAGAACCAATCTTGTAAAGCCAGACAAGAGTGTATGAGTGCCAAGTAGTATCCATTCCCGTGCCTATAGGAGCGACCATGTGATTATCCCACGGCTTGCCTTCCTTTAATTCATCATAAGTATGACCTGTCTCAAGAAGATTCCTTGCAAAACGCAAATAGAAATAAGGGTCAATATCCGGCATATACAAAAATTTTGTACCATTAGCATCATACTGATAATGCTCGCGAATCTCCTGAGCAACATTCTTAGTCTCCTGTTCAAGCTGAACCTTATTCTCATCCTTAAACTTCTTCTTCAAATCATCAACAACCTTCTGACGGTTGGCTTCAGGAAGATTAGGATAGTTCTGCTGAACCTGAGAAGAAACCTGCTGGGTAATATAATTTTCAACAGTCGAAGCTGCAGCAGAATCCGCAAAAGGCAAATTCTGGACCTGCATACGCATCCAAACACCGCCCCAAGGATACTTTCCATCCCCGTTAGGAGCGAACTGCAATAAAAGAATTGCGAGCAAGGCAAACAACAAAGCGTGCTTTTCAACAAAAGACCACGCAAACTTGACCTTTTCCCACACCCCATTAATGTCCATAACCGAGCAGAACCAGACAGCATTATAAAAAACTTACTGACAACGAATAAATTGTTCGTTGCTACTATAGAATAGTTACGAGACGAAAGTTTTAAATATCCCGGAGATACGACTAACAATAATTAGCAACATCGGGGGGTAAAGATGAGCCTTACGGATCTCTTAAACAAAAAAGTAATAATTCCAGTTTTCATTGCAGGCGCAGCATTATTTGCACAAAACGCACGCGCAGACGACACTTTCACAGACACAGATACAGAACAAGAAACAACTGCAGACGGCTCAGACGGATACCTGGCAGTTTCCGGAAACAAATCAAGATTACAATACAACGCAAGCACAAGCGGCCAATTCCAGCTAAAAGCAAAAAACTGGAGACCAAGCATCTCAGCATTTCTCAACCAAAGCACATTCACTGAAGACGGACCAGACACTGTCATAGAAAGCAGGAGAGGAATGATAGGTTTGGGCGGATACCTCATAGGAAGCAAAGAAGTAGAATTGTTCCTCGACCCGCAAATCGGATACGAATTTAATCACTTCATGGAATCAATAAACATGAATGCCGACCGAGCCATAGTAGGCGGACAGGCAGGAATAGCAAGCCAGGCTTTGGGAACAAGACTGCTTATAACATCATACTTCGGAGAAGGAAAAGCAGATTTCAAACTGCAAAGCGGATTTACAGGCAACGGAAGATACGGCAGTTATTTCATGAGCGCAGAAGCATCCCAAAGATTGTTCGGAAGCAAAAAAAGCGCAGACAGCGAATCATTCAGCGCGTCAGCAAACCTTGGAGAAGAATTTGAAAACTCACTGTACATAGCACTCAGCGGAATGATGAAAAGCGACAGACTAGGAGACTTGCAAACAGCAACAGGCTGGAATGCAAAAATACAATTACCCTACGTCTTCAACGCGAGACAGCAGAAAAAAGACGCAAAAGGAAACATCTATGCAACAGGAACAATACTGAGACTAATACCATTCGCAATGGAAGAAAGATACAATACAGAAAGCGACCTGTCATTAAGAACAACAGAATCAAAAACAGACAGAGTAGGATTGCGAGCAGAATTTGAAGTCGTAAAAGGATTAGGATTAGCAGTCGAAGGCGGATACCAATGGAGCTTCCAGAAAATCGAAGATCCTGGAAGAGGACTAGATACGCACAGACACAAAGACGGCGCGTTTGCCGGCGCAGGAGTATACGCAAGGTGGTAAGCTTTAAATATCAGTGCCACTTTGCAGTAGGTATATAATATTCATAGGGGGGAGTGAAAAATGAATTACGCACAAAAAATAGCAACAACGGTGGTTTTAACAGGAACAGCAGTTTACGCTTTACTTGCAGGCGGATGTGCATCTTCAGAGCACAGAACAGCAGGCAAACAAGGAAGAGCATACAACCATTCTGGCAAGATGGAAAAAGTAGAGTGCATTGAAAACGTCCTTCAGGCATACAACAAAGACAGCGCAATCAACCCATCAGCAAATCCAGCAGAAGATGAAGTTCTTGGAACATTCGCACAAAAAGAAAGAATTGCAAAATTAAGACCTGTATTGGCAGAAAGCCCAGAACTGACTACAAGACTTATAATTGCTGAAAGAACAGCAGAAAGCTACCTTGCAAACCTTGCAGACAGCAAAGACCAAGTAAAAGGATACATCGTGCTTATAACACAAAGAAAAAGCCCAGGCGCAAGCATCAGAGTTTACGGCCTGATTGAAAATGATCACATGCCATTAGACGGAACACTTGCAAAGCACGTTACAGAACTTGGCTTGGACAGAGATGGGCAATTAAAGAAAAGCCCAAGCGCAGTAGGAGAAAGATTTGGCTACAAACCAGACACTGACCTGAGCGAGAAAATAGGAGAAATAAGAGCCGCAACAGCACACGTTGACAAAACAAAGTGGAATGCAGTTGCACAATTCATACCAGCGTCAGGACTCAAAACACAGTCAGGCGACAGCATATCAAAAGCAGAATACGAACTTATGCTGAAAGAAGGCGAAGTTGTTGACGTACGAGTCATACACCTGGCAAACGCAAAACAGGCTGCAAAGAAAGCAGAAAAGAAAGAAGAGTCAAAAGCAGAGCCATCAACAAGTGAATTTTAATTTTTTTTAATTATATTAAACCAAAAAAGTGAAACAATGAAAAACAACACGTTGCCATTCATTTCTTTGCTATTAATAGCAGGCATGCTTCTAGTACCATTCATCAGCGCATTTGACGGCTCATTTGGAGGATACGATCCAGGAGCCTGGGAAGGCGGCTCATTCGGAGGCTATGATTCCGGAGCATGGACAGGCGGTTCATTCGGAGGATATGACTCAGGAGCATTCAGCGGAGGAAGCTTCGGCGGAATTGACTCAGGAGCATGGACAGGCGGAAGCAACGGCGGCAGCACAGACACAGAAACATCCGGCAGCACAGACAGTTCTGACACTTTCACAGACGGAACAACAGACACTCCATCAACAGACACTCCTACAACAAGCAATCCAGATGACAACTTCGGAGGAAGCTTTGGTCCAGGACCAAGCGATTACCCGCTTCCACCACCGACAGGAGGAAACCCACCAGGAGGGCCAGGAGGGTTCCCAACAAACGTAGACGCAGTCTGGCAGCAATTATCAGACATCACAATACTACAAGGAAGCGCATCAGGAACAATAATACAAAACAACATTTTCGCAAAATGCAGCGATGCAGATGACG
>JAPLZR010000137.1 GCA_026394935.1 Candidatus Woesearchaeota archaeon | reverse complement strand
AAAAGGTATTTAAAAAAATAGACTTGTGGAAGAAACGTCTTCTCGATCTCAGTCGACGTAATCGGTTGCTGTATTTCACAACTAGCAGAACCAATACCGTAAGCATTACCTCACCGTCGCCAGAGCAGATATTCGAACGCTTGGTTAACAAAGGGCATAAGCTTTCATTTGCTATTCCTAAAAAAGAGCAGCAGTTGATTTTGAGAGGTATCGACTCATCAGAAGAGCCTCTATTAGAAGACTCAAAAAAAGGAGACTTAGAAACTTCAACGCCCGTCGGCGAACTTCAAAGGAAACTATATAGGTTGCGACGTGATTGGCGAACTTGGCAAGAGGAACAAGGAGTTCATACCTTATTCCTTACATTTGGGATGCTGCATTGGAAGGAAGCAGCATACCAACAAGAACAGTGCTTTTCTCCTCTAATTCTTATCCCCGTAACTCTCGAAAAAGAAGGTTTGCAGAAACCATATTCTATCGAATTTGCCGATGAAGATATTGTTGTCAATCCTGCTCTTGCATATAAACTTGAAGCAGATTTCAAAATTCAGTTACCCGAGCTGACAGAAGAAGTTCAATGGGAATCTATCGCACTCTTTTTCAAATCCGTTCAGCAGAAGGTCAAGTCATCAGATTGGTTGGTTTCATCTGACCAAGTCTGGCTTGGACGTTTTTCTTTCGAAAAATTCGTCATGTATCAAGATTTGGAAGATCAAAAAGATAATGCAGTCTCACACCCTATTGTCTCAGCCCTAGCCGGTATCAATATAGATAGAACCTCCTCAGATATTCCGCTAACGGAAGATGTCGACCATATAGATCCCAAAGATGTGTTTCCCGTTTTTGATGCAGATTCAAGTCAATGTGAAGTATTGCTTAGATCAAGATCAGGGGAGAACTTAGTAGTCCAGGGTCCCCCTGGCACAGGGAAAAGCCAGACAATTGTTAATTTGATAGCCCAATCTTTAAGAGACAGGAAAAAAGTTCTATTTGTAAGTGAGAAAATGGCGGCTTTGGAAGTTGTGTTTCGCCGACTTAGGGAAATAGGCCTATCGTTTGCCTGTTTAGAAGTGCACAGCCATAGGAGCAATAAAGCGAAAGTTGTCGAAGAACTAGGCAATACATTAAAACAAAACTCAAAACCATCAGTGCCGATAGATGCAGAGAATAGATTTAAACGATTAAAACAATTTCGGAGTCGTTTAAATGAATATGTGAAAGAGCTCCATAGGCCAAGAGGGGCAATCTCAGAAAAAGTCTTCAATGCACATGGGCACCTTGCAAAATATATGGACGCTCCTGATATTAGCTTCACCCTTCTAAATATTCCAATTTTAAACATAACGACTGATACACTCGAAAAATGCAAAAGTGCAGTTCGTAGATTGTCAGAAAATCCCAACGTATGGGATAGTTATTATGAACATCCATGGGTTGGTGCTGATATTGACTTAACTACATATACAATAGAAACAAGAGATAGCATCATAAATTTATTTGTTAAATTTAAGGATGTCATAAAAGATCTGTATGTCAGCGCCAATCCTACGGCCATCCGAATTGGACTCGGGAAATCCGATACTTATGCCAGTTGCAGACGGCTTGCTTATATTTTGAAGTCGTTGACCGAACTAAAGCCAATATCTAAAGCGTGGTTTCATTGCGATAGTAAAAATTTAGAGGATTTCAAGAAAAGCGCCATTGAAGCAAAAGGACATACAAAACGACTGAAAGATGCAGAAGAACGTTTGAAAACAGATTTCGAATATAATCTCATCAACATTGTAGGCTTACAAAATATTCGCTTTGATTTTCGTGACCGCTTTAATAGCAAGTTGCGATGGTTAAATAAAAGTTACTGGCAGCAAATTAAATTATTAAAAGCATATTGGATTTCCTGCATTCAACTATTAAGTGCAACACTCGGCTTTAAAGACCTCTGCTGGAGTTTTGAATCCGAGACATTTTCTCGGACGATTATTGAGCCAGGATTCGATCTTTGTCAGATGGTCCTGTGAGATAGTAGCCAAGTTGGT
>JAPLZR010000100.1 GCA_026394935.1 Candidatus Woesearchaeota archaeon | reverse complement strand
CTGGAAGAAGCCAAGAAAACATTTGATTTTATTTTCAGCGAGTTGAATAAGGTTATCGTTGGGCAGAATGAGGTTTTGAAGCAGGTCAGCTGTGCTTTGCTTGCTGACTCGCACGCTTTGCTTGAGGGTTATCCTGGTCTGGCTAAGACTTTGACGATTAAGACTCTTGCCCAGCTGATGGATTTGAAGTTTTCTCGTGTGCAGAACACTCCTGATTTGATGCCTTCTGATATTACCGGCACTTATATTATTGAGGAGTCTACTGCTGGCAAGCGTAGTTTCAAGTTCCAGCCAGGTCCTGTTTTCGCTAATATTGTGCTGGCAGACGAGATTAACCGAGCTACTCCTAAGACTCAGTCTGCTTTGCTTGAGGCAATGCAGGAGCATCAGGTTACTGTTGGTAATACTACGTTCAAGCTTGAGGAGCCGTTTTTCGTGCTTGCCACTCAGAACCCGATTGAGCAGGAGGGTACTTATCCTTTGCCTGAAGCTCAGGCTGACCGTTTCTTGCTGAAGATTAAGCTTGATTATCCTTCTTTTGATGAGGAGATGGAGATTGTTAACAGGTTTGCTGAGGATTATAAGAAGGCTTCTTTGAAGCCTGTTTTGAACAAGGACAGCTTGTTGTATTTGCAGAATATGACTAAGATGATTCCTATTGCGAATGACATTAAGAGGTATGCTGTGCAATTGGTTACTTCTACTCGTCAGAAAAAGGATTTGATTGAGTATGGTGCTTCTCCGAGAGCCAGCATTGGTATTATTCTTGCTGCTAAGGCTCGTGCTTTGATTGAGGGCAGGAAGTATGTTTCAAAGGATGACATCAACAAGATGGCTTTCCCTGTTTTGCGCCACCGTATTGTTTTGAGTTTTGAGGCCGAGCGTCAGGGAATGCATGCTGATGATGTTATTAAGTCATTGTTGAAATGATTAATACGGAATTTTTGCATCAGCTGGACAGGTTTAGTCTGATTATTAATAAGCGCATTACTTCTAACTATATTGGTGAGCGTTTTTCCAGGGCTACTGGTCGTGGTTTGATTTTCAAGGATCACGCTATTTATGCTCCTGGCGAGGATTTTCGCAGTGTTGACTGGCGTGTTTTTGGCAGGACTGACAAATTGTACGTCAAGCGTTATGAGGAGGAGAGGAATCTTACTGTGCACGTTATTCTTGACTCTTCTGCCAGCATGAATTTTGGTTCTACAATCACGAAGGCTGATTTTGCGGGTATGATTGGCATTGGTTTTGCTTATCTTGCTTTGAAGAATAATGAGAGTTTTGTTTTGAGCACTTTTTCTGATGCTCTTGAGGTGTTTAGGCCTAAGAAGGGTCGTGCTCAGCTTGCTTCTATGGTTGAGTATTTGAACAGCAGGAAGCCTAAGGGCTTGACTAAACTTGACCAGTCTCTTGCCGGTTATAAGAAGTTGATTGGCTCTAAGTC
The DNA here is from genome assembly GCA_026394935.1 of Candidatus Woesearchaeota archaeon. GTDB lineage: Archaea > Nanobdellota > Nanobdellia > Woesearchaeales > ARS49 > CABMGU01. The sequence continues at coordinate 988 of JAPLZR010000100.1, read as the reverse complement.
TTATGTTGTTATCATAAGCGATTTTCTTTATCCTATTGAGGAAATCAAGAAGGCGTTGTACTTTTTCAAGAATCACAAGCTTGTTTTAATCCAGGTTCTTGATAAGGTTGAGAGGAATCTTAATTTGGAGGGCGATTTCAGGCTTAAGGATTTGGAGACGAATGAGGTTTTAAGGACGTATCTTAATCCTTTTGCGAGACAGCAGTATGAGGGTATGCTTGAGGAGCACAATGGCAGAATTCAGCAGGCTTGCACTGAGGTGAACGCCCAGTTTTACAGTTCTAATACCGGTCAGAGTGTTTTTGACGTGTTTTATGATGTTCTCGGCAGGAAGCGTTAATGGGACTGCTGAATAGGTTTTCAAATCGCAGGAAAGCGTTGCGAAAGACCTCGGGCTGAAAGATGAAGAGTTTCTTAAGGTTTGGCAGGACTATCATAAGACTGTTGGAGAGAAAGAAATAGTCATCAATGCTCTTTTAGTAGATAACTACAAAGAAGTTCTCCCTAAACTGCAAAAACTTCTGGCACTGGAATTATCTGACATCGAAGCCGAAGAAAAGACTGAGGAAGACCTGGTCGATGATTTAGAGTCGATTGAGTATGACAAAAAAATTCAGGGAGTTAAAAGGCTTTATGCGCGTCTAGGTTATGCTGAGACAAAATACAAGTACATTCACAAATTGTTAGAAACCATTCATAATGCTCTCACCACTCAGCTGCATATTATCGACAAGTTGTTCTCAACTAATGACGTTCCTGGATTGATTTCTCATTTGAAATCCCAGCTCGCTGTCGAGCAGGAAGTTCTAAAGCAGATTGAGTCGCGCGAGACGTTCCACGAGTTATTTTTAACGCTGGTCAAAGGGGAGCATATCGTCTCACAGATGGACGTGAAGGAAAAGCAGTTGCTTAAGCGTATGGATTTGATAATGAAAAGTGTATTTGGTACGGAGCGAAAGAAAGGTTCAAGATACCAGTTGGCGATGAA
>JAPLZR010000002.1 GCA_026394935.1 Candidatus Woesearchaeota archaeon | reverse complement strand
AGGAACAGCAAAAGACTCGCGCTTAAATTCAACAGACTTCAAAAAAGGAACTGTCTGAAAAGACTCATTCAAATATTTGTCAGTCAAAACGATAACCGGCAGCTGAAACTTCTCAGCCAGTTGGAAAGCACGAACAGACTCGGAAAAACACTCCTCAACATCACCAGGAGCAACAACAATACGAGGAAACTCGCCATGACCGGCGCTCCTGACAAACAACAAATCAGACTGCTCAGTCTTCGTAGGCATGCCAGTCGCAGGACCAGCACGCTGACCATAAAAGACGACAATCGGAGTTTCAGTCATACCGGCAAGAGTTAAAGACTCGACCATCAAAGAAAAACCAGCACCAGAAGTCGCAACCATAGAACGAACACCACAATGAGAAGCGCCAAGAGCCATCAAAATACCAGAAATCTCATCCTCAGGAACCTCAACAACAAAATCCTTCGTCCGAGAAGCAAGATATTCCAACATCGGATTAATAGGAGTAATAGGATAAATAGCAGCAAACTTCATACCCGCCTTAACAGCGCCAAGAGCAAGAGCATGATTACCGCTCAAAAACAACTGCTTAGACTTTTTCGCCTTAAACTCAAATCTGGGCTTAAGAGAATCAAAACCAGCCTTAGCAGCCTTCAAATTCGCATCAAGCAGAGGCTTGCCGGCAAAACGCTCCTTAATAACACCAGCAAGAACATCAAAATCAAGCTTCAACAAACCAAAAACAGCACCAACAGCAACCATATTACGCGACAATTCACCCTGCTCTTTGACAAACTTATCCAAAAGCTCACCGGAAACCACGAAATGATTCTTAGAAAGCTCTTTCTTATGCAGTGCAACACTTTCCTCATTCAAAGCAACAAGCAAATCAACCCCTGAAAAAAGAGAACAAACAGGAACATCCGAAATCACCAAAGAAAAAACATTATGGCCACCCCTAATCAAAGAAGGATAATCATTAGAAGCAAAAACAAACAAGCCAGAACGAGAACAAGCCCTGCCAAGAATCTCGCCAGCAGACATAATACCACTCCCGGCAACACCGGCGATCTTACAACACAAGCGCATAGTCCTGCGGAATGAATAGGATTTTTAAAGGTTGTGAAGATACTACCCAGAAAATGAGCGTAGAAATAGCAGCAGTAGGCGGATGGGGAGAAGTAGGCAGAAATATGACTGCAGTAAAAATAGATGACGAAGCAGTCATATTAGACATGGGACTGCACCTGCCAAACTACATCAGGCTAACAGAACAAGAAATAGGAGAATTCGTAAAACAAACAGAAACAAGCCTCAAAAAAGCAGAAGCGATACCACAAGACGGAAAAATAAAAGACTGGAGAGAAAACGTCAAGGCGATATTAGTCACGCACGCCCACCTGGACCATCTAGGAGCTGTCCCTTACATGGCAGCAAAATACGACGCGCCAATAATATGCACGCCCTTCTCAGCATCAATACTAAGAACAATATGCAAAGACGAAAAAATAGACCTGCAAAACAAAATAATAGAACTAAAACCAGGACAGTCGATGCAGTTGACCAAAAACCTCAAACTCGAATTCTGCCAGATAACGCACAGCACACCACAAACAGTCATAATAACAATACACACGCCATACGGCATAATAATGTACGGAAACGACTACAAACTCGACTCGCACCCGACACTAGGAACGCCAGTAAACTACGAACACTACAAGAATTTAGGAGACAAAGGAGTACTAGCGCTAATACAAGACTGCCTATACTCAGCAGAACAACGAAAAACGCCAAGCGAACAAGTAGCAAAAGACATGCTAAGAGACGTACTAATAGACATAGACAACAAAGGAAAAGGACTCATACTAACAACATTCGCAAGCCACATAGCAAGACTCAAAACGATAACAGAATTCGGAAAAATGCTCAACAGAAAAGTCATCATAATGGGAAGAAGCATGGCAAAATACTGCAATGCAGCAAAAGAGATAGGACTAGTAGACTTATCGAAACAAGCAGAAATACTGAAATACGCAAGACAAATACGAAGAAAACTCAAAGACATACAAAACAAAAAAGACAAGTATTTACTTGTCGTTTCTGGACATCAGGGCGAGCCGAAAAGCACGCTAAGCAAAATGATAGACGGCGTATATCAATGGAAATTCTCAAACGACCACGTAATATTCAGCAGCCAAATAATACCGGCAGAAATCAACAGACAACAAAGAGCAATCATGGACGAAAAACTCAAAAAACTCGGAGTAAGAATATTCAAAGACATACACGTATCAGGACACAGCTCAAGAGAAGACATACGAGAAATAATCACTTTGCTGAAACCAAAACACCTATTGCCAACACACGGAGAAAAAGAAAAAACAGAATCATTCAATTCACTCGCAGAAGAACTTGGATACAAAAAAGACAAAACACTGCATAATCTCTCAAACGGACAGAGAATAACGCTGTAAGTCTACTCACGCGACAATCACAACTCCAGTATAGTAAAATATATAAACAACTAACGCACGAGTTTTCTCAAGGGGGGAACAAAAATGAGGCTTGTACTAGCAGATCCAACATTACTAAAAGACAGCATATCAGTCATCTCAGACTTAGTCAACGAAGCAAGATTCAAAATCACAAGAGACGGACTGGAAATGATAGCAATGGACCCAGCAAACGTCGCAATGGTCATCTTCAAACTGTTATCAAGCAGTTTCACAGAATACGAAGTAGAAAAAGAACAGGAAATAGCAATCAACCTGACAAACTTCAAACAAATACTAAGAAGAGTAGGCGCAAGCGACATTCTAACTCTCGAAGTCACGACTGACAACAAACTGCAAATAATGCTAAAAGGCGGAACAACAAGAACGTTCAGTTTACCGCTGATTGAGCTTGAAGAAAAAGAACAAAGAATACCCAATCTGACGTTCCCAATAGCAATAGGAACAACAAGCATGGTGCTAAACGACGCAATTTCTGATGCAGATATTGTAGCTGAGAGCGTAACACTCGCAGTAGAACCAGAAAAATTCACAATATCCGCAGAAGGAGACCTAAGCAAAGCACACATAGAAATAAAACAAAGCGAAGAAACAAAAATCAAAACAACAAGCCCTACAAAAATCAAAGCAAAATATTCAATAGAATATCTTAAGAAAATGATAAACGCCGGAAAGCTCGCAAACGAAGTCAGCATATTCTTCAACCAGGACTACCCATTAAAACTAGAATACAAAGTAATGGACAAACTACTACTAAGCTTCATTCTCGCGCCAAGAGTAGAGAACGATTAAGCCACAAAGCTTTTATACCTTTCAC
>JAPLZR010000088.1 GCA_026394935.1 Candidatus Woesearchaeota archaeon | reverse complement strand
GGGGCACTAATCGGGTTTTGCGTCTTGATAGGATTAATCATATTGCTGTGCCTGTTCAGGAATTTTTTGGAACTGAGGATTTTGGTTATGTTGCAATTATTACAAAGGAAAACGTGAAGAAAAACCCGCTTCAGGACGAGTTCAGGGAAAAAGGCGGTATTTTGATTCCTTTTTTCTGGTCTTACGATGGTTTCAGGGAGAGAGTCATGCAGTATGCCAAAAAGTATAAACTTTATGAGTGATTCGAAATTGATGCAAAAAAGAGTAAGCTTTATAAACCCCCTCCTTTCTTTTCGATGTACACGGTAGAGCGCACAATGGGGTACCTTAAAAATTTCTCACATCGTATTCATACCTATTCATATTCATATAGTCCAAGAGTGAAGATTAATGGGCCGTTAGCTCAACCTGGTAGAGCATCTGGCTTTTAACCAGAGGGTTGCGGGTTCAAAAGCCATGATAAGTGGCTGAACGTCCCGTACGGCCCGTTTATACTGAAAAAAAATGGCAAAGTTTGACGTCACAAAACACGAACTTGTACCGAAGCACTCCAAGCTTACTGAGAAGGAGCGCAAGGAGTTGTTTGAAAAGTATGCTATTGATATGCCAAATTTGCCGAGAATCTACAAGAGCGACCCTGCTATCCTGGCTTTGGATGTGAAAGAGGGTGATATTGTGAAGATTTCGCGCAAGAGCCCTACCGCGGGCGAAACAGTATTCTATAGAAGGGTGGTTGGATGACTGTAGCAAAAATTCTTATCAGAAAATTTTTTGAGGAGAATAGTTTTGTAAAGTCCAACATTGAGAGTTTTAATCATTTTGTCGATAAGGAATTGAATAATGTTCTTGAGGAGAACAAGGAGATTGAGCCGACGATTATTCCTCCTAACGTTGAAAGTTTCAAAATTCATCTGGATAAAATCTGGGTCACAAAGCCTGAAATCACTGAGGCTGACGGAAGCAAGAAGAATATTTTTCCGGCTGAAGCGCGCCTGAGAAAGTTGACTTATGCTGCTCCTGTTTTCATTGAGGTTTCCGCTCATGTTAATGATGTTCAAAGAGAGTCTTTCACGACTCAGGTTGGCAGTTTGCCTGTAATGCTGCACAGCAATTACTGTCATTTGAGCAAGTTGTCCAGGCAGGAGCTTTTTGAAAAGGGTGAGGACCCTGACGAGCCTGGTGGTTATTTCATTATCAACGGTACTGAGCGTGTTCTTGTGAACATTGAGGACCTTGGTGCTAACCGTTTCTCTGTTACAAAAGAGTCTGGCGGTGTTACTGATTTTGTTGGAAAACTTTTCAGCGAGCAGGGTTCTTACAAGATTCCGCACACTATCGAAAAGATGAAGGACGGTATGTATTACATCAGTTTCACGAGAGTTAAGCGTGTTCCTCTGGTTCTTGTTATGAAAGCATTGGGCTTGATTAAGGACGAGGAAATCATGCAGGCTGTCAGCAAGGACAAGCAGTATGATGAAGTGTTAATCAACTTGTTTGAGTATGTTGATACTAAGACTCCTGATGATGCGATGGATGCTGTTGCGAAACTGATTGGCATTACCCAGACGAGGGAAATCAGGTTGGAGCGCATGATTGAGCTTATTGACAAATATTTGCTTCCTAACATCGGCATTAAGAAGGAAGACCGGTTGTGGAAGGCTTATAATTTGTGCAAGATGCTGAGAAAGTACATTCTTGTTGAAAGAAGAGAGGTTCCTGTTGATGACAAGGATCATTACATGAACAAGCGCATTAAGATGTCGGGCGACTTGCTGGCAGATTTGTTCCGTATGAACTTGAAGGTTCTTATCGGAGATTTGCTTTACAACTTCCAGAGGATTGTGAAGCGCGGAAAGTTCCCGTCTATCAAGGTTATTATTCGTGACAAGCTTTTGACCAGCCGTATTTACAGTGCTATGGCGACTGGTAACTGGGTTGGCGGCAGGAAGGGTGTTTCTCAGAGGATTCAAAGGCTGAATTTCTTGAACATGCTTTCGCACTTGCAGAGAGTTGTTTCTCCTTTGAGCTCGACTCAGGAGAACTTTGAGGCAAGAGAACTTCACGCTACTCATTTGGGCAGGCTTTGTCCTGCAGAGACTCCTGAAGGTACTAATATTGGTTTGAGAAAGAATTTCAGCATGCTTGCTACTGTGAGCAATGATATGCCTGAGGCTGATGTTATCAAGCAGTTGAAGGCTGCCGGTTTGAAAGAGGTGCGGCCATGAGTGAGGTTTACCTTAACGGCAAGTTTGTTGGCGATATTGATAATGCTCACGAGTTCCTTCAAAGGATAAAGCAGGACAGGCGTTCTGGTGCTTTGTCGACTAATGTCAATCTTCATTACGATGAATTGCTGGATAATGTTTATGTCGAGTCTGCCCGTGGTCGTTGCAGGCGTCCTTTGATTGTCGTTAACGGCGGCATGCCTGCGTTGACTGACAAGCACGTTAAGCAGTTGCAGAAGGCAGAGATTACCTGGGGTGACTTAATTGACCAGGGTGTTATTGAGTTTTTGGATGCTGCTGAAGAGGAAAATTCTTTGATTGCGTTTTCTGATCAGGAGCTTACTCCTGAGCATACTCATTTGGAGATTTCTCCTCTGGCGATGCTTGGTCTTGTTACTGGTCTTATTCCTTATGGTGATTTCATTCAGTCTGCTCGTTTGATTATTGGTAGCAGGAATTTGAAGCAGTCTATTGGATTGTATGCTGCCAACTATCTTGTTCGTATGGATATGGATATTAACTTGTTGCATTATCCTCAGATGCCTCTTGTTCAGACTATGGTGCATGAGCTGACTGATTATAAGGCTCACCCGTCTGGCCAGAATATTGTTCTTGCGATTATGTGTTATAAGGGTTATAATATGGAAGACGCAGTCATTATCAATAAGGGTTCTATTGACCGCGGGTTCGGCAGGAGCACTTATTACAGGCCTGCTGTTGCTGAAGAGCTCAGGTATTCAGGCGGCTTGATGGATTCTGTTTGCGTTCCTGACAAGGATGTTAAGGGTTACAAGTCTGAGCATGATTATCGTTTCCTTGAGGGTGATGGCGTTATTTATCCTGAGGCTTCTGTTAAGGAAGAGGATGTTCTTATCGGCAAGACTTCTCCTCCGAGATTTTTGTCTAATCTTGAAGAGTATAGTTTGGCTTCCAACATCAGGCGTGAAAGCTCGGTGTCTTTGAGGCACGGCGAGGAGGGTGTTGTTGATTTTGTTTGCTTGACTGAGAATGAGGAGGGCAACAAGCTTATTCAGGTTCGTATTCGTGACCAGCGTATTCCTGAGATTGGTGACAAGTTTGTTTCGCGTCACGGTCAGAAGGGTGTTGTTGGCTTGATTGTTCCAGAGGCAGATATGCCTTTCACTGCTTCCGGTATTGTTCCTGATTTGTTGTTCTCGCCTCATGGTATTCCTTCTCGTATGACTATTTCGCATTTGATTGAATTGATAGGTGGAAAGTCTGCTGCTTTGACCGGTCGTATTATTGATGGCACGACTTTCAGCGGTGAGCCTGAAGAGGTTATTAGAAAGGACTTGATGTCGCTTGGCTTTAATGAGACGGGCACTGAGACTATGTATAATGGTGTTACTGGCGAGATTTTTGAAGCCAAGATTTACGTTGGCAGTATGTATTATCTCAAGCTTAAGCACATGGTTGCTAACAAGATTCATAGCAGGGCGCGTGGTCCTATCCAGTTGTTGACGAGACAGCCTACAGAGGGTCGTGCAAAAGAAGGAGGTCTCAGGCTGGGTGAGATGGAGAAGGATACTTTTGTTGCTCATGGCGCGAGTATGTTGTTGAAAGAAAGATTTGATTCTGACAAGACTGTTGTGCCTGTTTGCGAGGGCTGCGGTATTATCGCGATTTATGATGTTTTCAAGGACAAGCGTTATTGCCCGATTTGCGGTGAGAATGTTGAGATTAGTGATATTGAGATTAGCTATGCTTTCAAGCTTATACTTGATGAGTTCAAGAGCTTGGGTATTTATCCAAGACTGCAGTTGAGGAGCAAGTACTAAAATGCCAAAGAAGAAAAAGGAAGAATCTAAAGTTGAGGAAGTGGTAGCGGTTGTTGAGCAGAAAGTAGAGGCTGTTGAGCCGAAGGTAGATGTAGCTGAAAAAGTTGAAGAAAAATCTCCTGAGATTGAGAAGCAGCAGTATTCGCGTGAGCGTATGGAGGCTGTTTCGCATTACATTTACAAGCAGGTTTCAAGTGTTGTTTTCGGTGTTCTTTCTCCTAAGATGATTAAGAAGATGGCTTCTGCCAAGATTGTTACGCCTGAACTTTACGATAAGGAGGGTTATCCTGTTGACGGCGGATTGATGGACGTGCGTTTGGGAGTTATTGATCCTGGACTGCGTTGCAAGACTTGCGGTTCAAAGTTGAAGGAGTGCATTGGTCATTTTGGTTATATCGAGCTTGCTCGTTCTGTTGTTCACGTTAAGTATGCTCGTATTATTCAGTTGTTGTTGAAGTCTTCCTGCCGCGAGTGCGGAAGGTTGATGATTGCTCAGGAGAAGTGGGCTAAGGCAAAGTCTCATCTTGATAGGATTGAGTTAGAGGAAGGTCCTGAGTCGAGAAGGCTTGCTGTGAAGGCTTTGATTGAGTCAAAGGGCGGCAAGTGTCCTCATTGCAAGGCTAAGCAGTCAAAGATTTCTATTGAGAAGCCTACTACTTATATTGAGGGTGATAAGCGTGTTTCTCCGATTGAGATTCGTGCTCGTTTTGAGAAGATTCCTGATGAGGATATTGAGGTGTTCGGTCTTAATCCGAAGACTGCAAGGCCTGAATGGATGATTTTGACTGTGCTTCCGATTCCGCCTGTTACTGTTCGTCCTTCTATTACTTTGGAATCTGGTGAGCGTTCTGAGGATGACTTGACGCACAAGTTGGGTGACATTGTCAGGATTAACCAGCGTTTGTTTGAGAACATTAATGCCGGCGCTCCTGAGATTATTATTGAGGATTTATGGGACTTGCTGCAGTATCACGTTACTACTTTCTTTGATAACGGGATTGCTCAATTGCCTCCTGCAAGGCACAGATCTGGTCAGCCTTTGAAGACTATTACTGAGCGTATCAAGTCTAAGGAGGGCCGTATCCGTCATAACCTTGCTGGTAAGAGGACTAACTTCTGTGCAAGAACTGTTATTTCTCCTGACCCGATGCTTGGTCTTGATGAGGTTGGCGTTCCTAAGATTATTGCTCTCAAGTTGACTGTTCCTGAGACTGTTAACGAATGGAATATGGCTTACTTGAAGAAGTTTGTCAGCAATGGTCCTGGAAAGTATCCTGGTGCTAATTATGTTGTCAGGCCTGATGGCAAGAAGAAAAAGATTACTGATGAGACGAAGGAAGCTTCTCTTGAGGAATTGCAGCCGGGCTATATTGTTGAGCGTCATTTGATGGATGGTGATGTGGCGATTTTCAACCGTCAGCCTTCATTGCATAGGATGTCGATGATGTGCCACCGTGTGAGAGTTTTGCCTGGCAGGACTTTGAGGTTGAACCCTGCTGTCTGCAACCCGTACAACGCTGACTTTGACGGTGACGAGATGAACTTGCATATTCCTCAGACTGAGGAAGCCCGCGCAGAGGCTGAGATTTTGATGCAGGTTCAGACCCAGTTGATTTCTCCGAGGTATGGTTTGTCTGTCATTGGCTGTATTCAGGATGCTATCAGCGGTAATTATTTGTTGACAAAGCTTGGCGAAATGCCTCGCGAGGATGCTGTTCAATTGCTTGCGTGTGTTAATGTGACTGATTTCAGCAGGTTGCCTTCAAAGAAGTTGGTTAATGGCCGCGAAATCTTTAGTGTTTTGCTGCCTGATGAGTTTGATTATGAGAGTGCTTCACGTTCTGGTGACAAGGTTGTTATCAGGAAAGGCATTTTGATGGAAGGTATTATTGATACTAAGTCGATTGGCGGTGAGGGCGAGGGTCTTTTGTTGAGAAGTTTGCACAAGAAGTTCGGACCTGCCAGGACTATCGGCATTTTGCATCAGATTTTCCGTTTGGGCATTGAGTATCTTGTTCAGCATGGTTTCAGCACTGGTATTGCTGATGAGGACCTGCCTCAGGAAGCAAGGGAGCAGATTGACCAGTTGTTGCATCAGGCAGAAGAGGATGTTGCTCAGATGATTCAGAGTTTCAAGGAGGCTAAGCTTGAGGTTTTCCCTGGCAGGACTATGCGTGAGACTCTTGAGTTGAAGATTTTGGAGCGTTTGAACAAGGCTCGTAATGCTTGCGGTCAGATCATTAAGGCTTTCGTGCAGGACAAGAATCACGCTGCTGTTATGATTATGTCTGGTGCTCGTGGTAGTATGACTTCTCTTATTCAGATGTCTGCTTGTGTTGGTCAGCAGGCTATGCGTGGCAAGCGTATTGAGAAGGGGTATCGCGAGAGGACTTTGAGTTGTTTCAAGAGGGGTGACTTGTCTCCTGAAGCTCACGGTTTCATTATTCATAGTTTTAAGCACGGTATTAATCCTAAGGAGTTTTTCTTCCACTCTATTACTGGAAGGGATGCTTTGATGGATACTGCTTTGCGTACTCCCAAGTCTGGTTATTTGTACAGGCGTCTTGCGAACGCTATGCAGGACTTGCGTGTTGAGTATGATGGCACTGTGCGTGATGCTAATGGAAGGATTATCCAGTTTGCTTATGGTGAAGATGGTATTGATGTTGCGCGTTCAGAAAGCGGAAAGATTGATGTTCAGCGAATCATCAATGAGAACTAGGTGAAATGATGGTACACTCAGAATTAAAGGAATATGAAGACAAATTGCCTCCTAAGATTTTGCAGGAGATAGAGGAGAAATGTCCTTCTTCTAAGATGAAGAAGGTTGTTCAGAAGGTTTACGAGGAGTTTTTGTCTGCCCAGATCGATGCTGGCGAGGCTGTTGGTCTTGTTGGTGCTGAGAGTATTGGTGAGCCGGGCACTCAGATGACTTTGAACACTTTCCACTACGCTGGTGTTGCTGAGATGAACGTGACTATGGGTTTGCCTCGTATTATTGAGATTCTTGATGGGCGAAAGAGCATTACTACTCCTCAGATGGAGATTTTTTTGAAAGCTCCTTACAACAAGGGCAAGGACATTCGTGAGATTGCCTTGCAGGTCAAGGAGACTAAGCTTGGCGAACTGGTTGCCGAGTATGGTTTGAATATTGTTGATTTGAAGATTGAATTGAAGTTGAATATGGAGAAGTTGAACGCGCTTGATGTTACTCCTGCTTATCTTGTTAAGGCTGTTGAGAAAGGTCTTGCATCAGAGGCGAATGTGAAGTTTGAGGGCGGTGTTATTTCATTGAAGTTGAAGTGCAAGGATGATGAGCGCGGATTGAATGCCTTGTATCGTTTGAAGGAGAAGTCAAAGGAAGTTTATGTTAGGGGCGTTAAGGGTGTGACTCAGATATTGCCGGTTAAGCGAAAGGAGGAATTCTTGATTATTACTGCCGGTAGTAACCTGAAAAAAGTTTTTGAGCTTGATTTTGTTGATACTGATAGAACTACTACGAATGATATTTATGAGATTGCTGAGGCGTTGGGCATTGAGGCTGCAAGGCAGGCTATTATGGATGAAGTCTTCAAGGTTATTGAGACTCAGGGTTTGAACGTTGACATTCGTCACATAATGCTTGTTGCTGATACGATGACTGTCAGCGGTGAGATTAAGGGTATTACTCGTTATGGTGTTGTTTCAGAGAAAGCTTCTGTTCTTGCTCGTGCTTCTTTTGAAACGCCTATTAAGCATATTATTAATGCTGCTTTGAAGGGCGAGGTTGACCAGTTGAACAGCGTTGTTGAGAACGTCATGCTTAACCAGCCAGTTCCTGTTGGTACTGGCTTGCCTGGTCTTATAACAAAAATTGTGAGGAAGGAAAAATGAAAAAGGCTGGCAGCGAGGCTGTTGAAGATTTGAGGAAACTGCTTACGGCAGAAAAATTAGTGCTTGGTACTGAAGATACTCTTAAGTTGTTGCGCAATGGAAAATTGCAGAAGGTTGTTGTTGCTTCTGATTGTAATGCGCGCATGAAGGATAATTTTTCCCGTTATTGTGAAATGGCGGGTGTTGAGTGTTTGGAGATTGCACAATCCAGCGAGGAGGTTGGTGTTTTGTGCAGGAAGCCTTTTGCCATATCTGTTATTGGCGTTCTCGCATGACGATTTTTCTTGATACTCAGACGATGCAGATGATTGCCATGTTTGAGCAGTCTACCGGCGCTCACGTGAAGGATTGTGTTTCCGGCGATGAGCAGGTGATTTTTATTGTTCACGAGGGCGAGGTTGGAAAGGCTGTTGGCAGGGGCGGGCAGCACGTGCGTAATCTTGAGAGTAAGCTTAAGAAGCGTGTTAAGATTGTTGAGTTTCAATCTGAGGTTTCACAATTCATAAAAAATTTGGTTGCTCCTCTTGAGCTTGAAAAGGCTGAATTTCAGGACACCACAATATTCCTTACTGCGAAAGATTTAAAAACTCGTGGTTTGCTGATAGGACGAGGAGCTTCAAATCTCAGGTTGTTTGAAGCAATTGTTAAGCGTTATTTTCCGATAAAGGAGATTAGGGTTGTTTAAATGGGTCATAAATCAAACGGTTTGAACACGGCAAAGGCGTTGAAAGAGAGACGCCACCACGGAAAGTGGTTGAACAGAAAGTTTGTACGCAGGATTCTACAGATGAAGAAAAAGGCAGACCCTCTTGAGGGTTCAGCTCAGGCTAAGGGTATTGTTGTTGAGAAGTTTCAGATTGAAGCAAAACAGCCTAACTCTGCTATGAGGAAGTGCTGCCGTGTCCAGCTTGTCAAGAATGGAAGGCAGGTTGGTGCTTTCATGCCGAAGGATGGCGCTCAGAAGATGATTGATGAGCACGATGAAGTTCTTATTGAGTCTATCGGCGGAAGAAAGGGTCGTTCTCTTGGTGATTTGTCTGGTATTCGTTTTCAGGTTATCAAGGTTAATGATCAGTCTTTGGATGCATTGTTGAAGGGAAAGATTGAGAAGGCACGTAAATGAGCGTTCTGGTTTTTAACAAGTGGAGTGTTGAAGGGATTACGGTTAATGATGTTGGCTTGCAGAGATATGTTAATCTTGAGCCTCGTTTTGTTCCTAAGACTGGAGCTCGTTATGCTGGCAAGAAGTTCCACAAGTCAAAGGTTTTTATTATTGAGCGTTTGATTAACAAGGTTATGATTCCTGGTCACAAGGCCAAGAAGCATTTCAGGAGTTCAGGTCATAATACTGGCAAGGGAGCTCTTGCTTATAGTATTGTTATAGACACTTTCAAGATTATCGAGCAGAAGACCAAGCAGAATCCTCTGGCTGTTTTTGTGAAGGCTCTTGAGAATTCTGCTCCTCGCGAGGAGATTGTTACGATTGAGTATGGTGGTGCGCGTTATCCTAAGGCTGTTGACTGCGCTCCTCAGAGAAGGGTTGATGTTGCTTTGCGTTATTTCGTCCAGGGCGCTTATGATAAGTGCTTTAACAAGAAGACTCCTG
>JAPLZR010000116.1 GCA_026394935.1 Candidatus Woesearchaeota archaeon | reverse complement strand
GTTGAATGTTGAGAATGCTTCTGAACTGCCTCGTGTTGATGCTGTTCTGAGTGATGTTCTTGCTCCAGAAGGAGTTTCCTGGGCGCAGGTTTACGCTATTGACCCGACAAGCACGAATTTCACTTCTGGTGTTGTTGAAGTAACCGCCAAAGGAACAAGTTTGTACAAATGTAAGGACTGGAACTTTGATGCGCGTGAATGTGATGGTGAATGGTTGTTAGTGGCAGAAGACATGGTGCCGGGCAATTCTTATTTGCTTGAGCTTACTCCGGATGACCCTGGTTTTGGTGAGGTTATTGTGACCAAGCAGCCTGGTTCTGAGGGTAAGGACACGCACATAATCTCGACCTCTTCTAATTACAATTATGGCGCTGATACTGGAATGGACATCAGGGCTGATGATGCCAGGCGTATTTTGATTGAGTTCAACCTTTCCGGAGTTCCTTCTGGCGCTAATATTAGCTCAGCGACTTTGCAGTTGTATGCTACTGCCAAGGGTACTGCTAATCCTGTGGTTAACATTTATCGTTTGAACCGTTCTTGGGTTGAGGGAACTGGCGCTGGTTCTATTACAAATGATGGTGCTACGTGGAATAAGTATGATGGTGTTAACAGTTGGAATGTTTCAGGCGGCGAGTTTGATTCCTCAAAAGTCTGGGCGAACACGACTGTTACTGCAATAAACGCGTGGTATTCGTGGAATGTGAAGGATTTGGTGCAGAGCTGGGTGAATGGTTCTTATCAGAATTATGGAATGCTCATCAGGACTACTACGACGAGCAGTGCAACGACTTCTTTTGTTTCAAGCGATAATACTAATGCGTCTATACGTCCGAAGCTGGTAATTAATTATTCTGAGGGTGTTGCTCCGCAAATCAGCCTGGTCCAGTCTAAGTCTGTTATTAAGGAGAATGAGGCTTTCAGAATATCTGTTAATGCTACCGATAACAATGCTGTGAATCGTGTTTTGGTGGCGCTTGCTGGAACTAATTATAGTTTGGCTCAGAGTTCTTCAAATTCGAGCAATAAGATTGTTGTGGTTCCTGCTATAGAAGGCTCGCTTGAAACAGGTGGAGTTGACAGTTATAAAAATTCTTATGACCGGGATAATTCTTCGTATTCGCTTGTCAGATATGATACCAAAAAGTTGTTAGTCAGGACTCCGGGCATTAGTGATATTGGAATAGTGAATTCTGTCAAGGTTAATGTTGTGCATTCAGGAACTAATGGTATTACTGGCTCAGTGCATTGGGCAATGCCTTCTGTGCAGGGCAGTGCTCACGATTTCAGTGTTAATAGTTCTGTGAAACTGAGCACGTTTGATGTTACGTCTGAGAGGAGTTGGAGTCTTGCTGATTTCAATAGTGCGGAGATTCACGTTAATCGTTCAAGTGATGTTTTGAAAGTTCACGAAGTCTGGTTTGAAGTTAATTATATTGTTGTGAGTTCTGGCGATATTTGGAGTGCTGTCATTAATACATCTGGATTGACCGGCTTGCAAAGATACACAATTTACGCAAATGATAGTTCTGGCAATAGTGTAAGCACTGAAGGTAATGTTTCAATAGAAAAAACGTCTGTATTGCTGAACGCTTCTATGAATGATGCTTCTGGCAGCCTGACGCCTGTGCAGCTTGAGATTTATGATGCAGATAACAATTTGGAGTTTGGCAGTGATAATAATGAATCTTCTACATTTGCTTCTGTTGAGCCTGGCAACAAGACAGTTCGTATAATTAGTGCTTCTGGTCCTGTTGAGGAGATGAACTTCACTGATTTGAGTGTTGTAAACTCAGCTGATTTGAAGATTGGTTATGATACTCCTGAGAACGTTTCGATTCCAGGCTCTATTGGTTCTAGCTGGGCTGAAGTTTTCGCGCTTAACCCGCCTGGTTTGAACTTTAGTGTTGGAAAAATCACGATAACTGCAACCGGCAATAAGCTGTATAAGTGTGGTTCCTGGAACTTTACTTCCAGAGCCTGTCCTGGAAACTGGTCTTTGCTGCGGGATGATTTGGTGCCGGGCAGGGAGTATACTATAGAGGTTACTGCTTCTGACCCTGCTTTCGGCGAGATTCTTGCTACTGCTGCTGAGCACTTGGACGAGAATTATACGTTTGTCAGTGATATTTTCTCGCAAATCAGCACTATTGATAGTGTCTGGTCTGAGAGCATTCCTGCCAATCATAGTGTTCGCGTTACATTTGAGCACCAGTTAACTAACGGCAGCGTGATTGATTTCCTTGCAAGAGATAATGGCACTGTGTCTTACGTTGAAGTTTACATTGCCAATACCTCTTATTATGTTGGTCGTTCTGGTGTTTGCAATCCTGTTGAACTGCAATACATTAGTCTTGAGAACTTGCCTTATGAGGCTGATACTTTTGATTTGAAGGTTGTGAAGTTGATTAAGAACATCACAAATGATGATTGTCCTGCAGAAGAGCCCGAGTGTCATAATAATTTGATTGCTGAGAATGCTTTGTCTGGCTTCTTGGAGTTTGATTTCATTCACGATTCAGCTATTACTCCTTCTGGTGCTGATGGTCTTGCACCTTATTCTGAAAGTGGTGTTGCTGCTCCTCGTTATAGGTTGTGGAATAAAACAACGACCAGTTTTAGTGCTGAGTTGACTAATTCCATCGCTCCTACTACTGATTCTGCGTGGATTGTTGCGCACGCAAATCAGAAGTTTAATCAGCATATTATGGGTATTCTTGATGATAATCAGGATACTTCTGTGCAGGTCTGGAATAATACTAACTGGACTTCCTTCCAGTCATTGGCTGCTACTCAGGTGAATACTGATCAGCGCAGTTTTGACATTGCAATATCTTCTTTGTCTGGAAACGGCTTGATTGTTTATGAGAATGATACTGTTGCAAATTCGATTGTTGCTTATAATACTTGGAATGGTACTAATTGGAGTTCTGCTTCTGCTTTGAATTATGGTCAGTCTAGTCCTGCTCGTTGGGTTAAGACTGTTGCAAAGCCTAATTCTAATGAGATTATGGTTTTGATACAAACTACTGCTAATAATTTGACTGGCATTTTGTGGAACGGGACTGCCTTTGTTTCTTCTTCATTGTTTAATATTTCTAATACTTTGAATATCGTGACTGGGCAGGTGTTTGATTTCGAGTGGATGACAAATAGTACTAATGGTATTGTTGTGTATGCTAACACTACCGGAATTTATGCTTACAGGATATTCAACTCGACTTCGAAAACTTTCGGAACTGATGCTGTATTCTTTACTTTGCCTGCTACTGCTCCAAGAGGTGTGCGTCTTTGCAGCGACCCGACTTCCAACCGTGTTGGTTTTGTCAGTGATGGTACTGGTACTGCTGATTTCATGATTTGGAACGGCACTGCTGTTGAGACTTCTCCAACTCCTCCTGCTCGTGATACTGCTATTACTGCAAATTCTGGTGCTGGTGTTAACTTGGATTGCGCTTTTGAAAAGCAGTCTGGTGAGGGCGTGTTTATTTATATTGATGGCGGTGGTGGTCAGGATTCTGGTTTTAGGACTTGTACTTATAACAGGACTAACTGGTCTGCTGCTACCATGGCTACTTGTACATACTCTGGTGACCTTACTCTTGGACGTATTAGGAATGATGAATTGAACAATAATCCTGTTACTGATGAGATTATGGGTTTGATTCAGGATGACGGAGATGATCTTGTTTTTACTCGTTGGAATAGTTCAAATTGGACAAACACAACTCTTGTTGAAACAACTCTTAATTGTGTGGCTGGTGCTACTCAGTGTGCAATGTATTCTTGGGACCAGTATGATCCTCCTCCAAGCATAAGTATTGTTGTTCCGTTGAATAATTCAAATTTCAGTCAGAGTGCGCAGGTTAACATTACTGCTAATGCTTCTGATAATCTTGGTGTGAGTCTTGTGAACGTTTCTATTGCTTCGCCTAATGGCACGGTCTATTCTTACAATATGGCTTTGTTTTCTGGGACTTCTCTTTTAGGATTGTATCAGCTCTTGTTTAATGCTACTTCGCAGAATGGCAGGTATAATTTTACTGTTCAGGCAACTGATACTGGTTCTCAAACCGCAGCTGCAACAGGGTACTTTAATGTGGTCATAACTAATTTCACTAATGTTTCTGTTACGAAGACTGACAGTCCTGATCCTGTTTTGAAAGGCTCGCAATTAAACTACACGATTAATGTGACTAATTCCGGAACCGCTACTGCTACTAATGTCACGGTTATGGATGGTTATGCTTCTGGTGTTGCTTTCAATAACAGCAGTCCTGTTCCTTCAGCTGGTAATAATACTTGGAGTCTTGGCAACCTGTCTGCCGGTCAGTCAGTGCTTATCAACATTACTGTGAATGTCAGCAGTGCGCTTGCCAACGGTTCTTCTCTCAATAATACTGCGAACGTGACGTTCACGAATACCAGTGGTACGTTCACGTT
>JAPLZR010000016.1 GCA_026394935.1 Candidatus Woesearchaeota archaeon | reverse complement strand
GCCACTTATACTTACGGGACAATAATCGCGGGAATTTTCAAACAAAACAGGTTTTCGCGTTGCCAAATGCTCCTGTTCCCTAAAAAATGAATAAACCGCTTTCCAGACGCGTTCAACATTAGACCTGTAAGCAGAAAGCGAAGGTCTGCCGGGAAACCAGAGTTCTCTGCGATCCATCAATTGAGGATTCCGACATTCTGAAAAAGCAATAACGCCCAAATCTTTTCTATGACCAATGCTGGAAACTTCGTTGCTGTAAGCCTGCCTTTGCCTAACGAAAAGCTTGTGCTGGACGAGCATCCCCTTTTTTAAATCATACTCGAGCGAAAAAGCAAAAATTACCGGTTTTACAGCAGTTTCAGTCATAAAAACTGGAAGAAAAACAAGCCTATAAAAAGCTAACCTTTTAACACAAACCTTGCATCTGCAGCCTTAGCCCCCAAACTTTTCAAAAAAGTTTGATCAAAATTGCTTCTTGTTCGGATTCGAGAAGCAATTCTATAAATATTTTCTTCGAAAATATGTTTAAGACTCTTCTCTCACCCTCACAATGTCGCAAATCTTGGGCTAGCCCTTAAGAACAAACCTTGCATCTGCTGCCTTCACGTCCTTATCATTCACAAACAAGGGATTAACATCAAGCTCTTCAAGATTAGGATATTTTTCAGGCAGCCTGGACAATCTAACCATTGCATCAATCAACGCCTTCATATTAACAGGCTTTTGGCCGCGAACACCCTGCAATAAAGCCTTTCCACGCAGTTCAGCAAGCATAAGCTCAGCATCCCTTGCATTAACAGGACAAACCCTGAAAGCAACATCCTTGTAAACCTCAACAAAAATACCACCAACACCTGCCAAAAGAACGTGACCGAAAGTCGCATCATTCTTAATGCCCAAAAACATCTCAACACCAGAACAATGCTCCATAACCAAGACTTTGCCCCTAGCCAAGAATGTAGACGCAGTCTCCCGAAGCTCGGCGAGATCGTGAACAATCTTCACACCACCAAACTCAGTCTTATGAACAACCTCAGGAGAAACAAGCTTCAGAACAACCGGAAAACCAAAACTTTTGGCAGCACGCTCAACATTTTTCAAAGAATCAGAAACCTCAAACTTTGCAACAGGAATATTCAATTTAGACAACGCTTCATCAACCATCATTTCCTAACACCTCGAAGAAATAACAAGCCTGCAGCAAAAAACACGATCAAAGACAGCAATGCAGCAGTATAATTAACAAAAGTAGCCAAAGCGCCAAAAACAACAGGACCGATAATGCCGGAGAACTTGTCAGTAAGCTCCAAAAACCCGAAAAATTGCCCAACCTTTGCTTTTGAAACAAGCTCGACAAGCTTTGGACGCTGAGCAGTCCAAACAGCACCAAGAGCAGCACCGCCAAGCATACCTGCAATGATGAACATGGTCAAATTGGACACGAACAACAAAAGCACAATAACGCCAATCCAGGCAAAACCAGCACCAACAAGAACCTTCTTTGAGCCATACCTTTCAACCCATCTGCCAGACAAATAACTGCCGACAACAGCACCCAAAGACTGCAAAACATAAACTACAAAAAAAGACTGAATTGAAAGATTAATCTGCTGTTTCGCAAACAAGAAAAGAAAAACAATAGCGGCATTAATCGCGTTGGAAAAACAAAACATGGCAAGCAAGAACAGGAAGAAAGACCGGAACTTCGAGATATGAGCCAAAGTTTTCCAAACAGCTCCAATGCTCTTCAAGATGGAAGCACGCTTATGGCTCGGAGGCTCTTTAACCCCAAAAAACATCACGAGAGAAAAAACAAAAAACATAATTGAAGTAGCTGCAAAAACAGCCTGAGAACCAGCCTCAGTCTCCCAGCCATACTTGTACAAAACCAAAGACGCAATACCAAGAGAAATAAGAGTGCCAAGATAACCCATAGCAGTCCCGATACCAGAAACAAAACCAAGCCTGGAACCAGCAATCCTCGGCAGCAAAGCATTATACGCGGTCAAAGCAGCATGATAAGAAAAATTAGCGATAAAACCGAAAACCAAAGCATAAAACAAAGAAGCCTGCCCGACAAAATAAGTAAACAAGCAACAGATAATCGTGAAAAAAATAATGAACGGCATACGCCTGCCAAGAGCATCACTCCAAGCGCCAATAACAGGAACAACCAAACCAACAGCAAGCATGCTCAAACCAAAAACAAGACCAATCTGGAACTCAGTGCCGCCAAGAAAAGACTTCACGTAAAAAGGAAAGAAAACAGTAACAAACAAAGCAGAAAAGATAGTATTAGCAAAATCATAAGTACCCCAGGCAAAAACCTCTTTTTTATGCATAACCTAAAAGTATAAGAGAACGTTTTTAAATGTTACCTGATTAAACCGATAATACAAACAACACCCGAAAAACCAACAGGCAGAAAGATAAAGTTTGAAGAAATCAAATATTCGGATGCCTGATTTTCTCTATCAAAGGCAAAAGATGCCTGTATCTTTCATCGCTCTCTGCCCAATCCTTAAAGGCAAGATAAAGAGAGGCACGATAAGCCTTCTCATATACCTTTCCCAACCTAGTGCCATATCTGTTAATCGGAGTTGTTAAAATTGTATCAGTTTTAATCTTAGGAATAACAGCTTCAAAAGGAAGATGCCATTCGTTACTCATTCTGGTCAAAAACTGCGCGGTGGCTTCTCTCGCAAGAGTTCTGTCTTTTGCTTCATTTCCCGTCATCCAGGTCTCTCTTGGAGAATGAAGCATTAAGCGCGTCATAAGGCGAATGATCTTCGGTTGCGTGCTGCAACAACCCATTAAGTGTTGTTTTAAACCTGTTAATAGGAAAGTTGTCAAATATCTTTGCTTTAACTGTTGGCAAAATGCGCTCCAAAGAAACACTATGGTGCTCTTCCTGCAATGCTTGAATAAACCTCGAAGTGGCCCTGCGGGCAAGATCGTAATTAATATTCCCATTCGTTCTCCACATATGTTTTGTTCCCCTAATATCATAAATCTCCAAGTCGAGAAGAATGCGTTGGGCACGCAGAATTCTTATTGCGCTATCGACTAACGGCAGATGATATCCGGTTCGTGGAAACGGCTTATCGGCTTCCTGATTATCAGGCGGAGCGTTAGCCAAGATAAACATAATGACTTCATCCACAGTTTTTTTCTTTCTAGTCATGCGCTTTGAGCGATTCAGCCCCTTTATAAAACTTCGTGTTATATTTACTGGGTAGTAGTTAAACTACCTTTTAAAAGAGTGCGGCAATGTAGCAAACTATGAACCTGGAACCATTCTTCAAAGCAAAAAAAATAGCAATCATAGGAGCCAGCAGAACGCCAGGAAAAATAGGAAACACAATAATGAAACAACTAATGGGAAGAAACTTCGACCTATACCCGGTCAACCCGAATGCTGACAAGATTCTTGGGTTAGACAGCTATGAAAGCGTCATCCAAATACCTGCAAAAGTGGAACTGGCAGTCATAGCAACACCTGCAGAAACCGTTCCAGCAATCCTCGACCAGTGCGGAAAAAAAGACATAAGGCATGTCGTCATTGTAAGCGCAGGATTCAAAGAAACAGGAAACACAAAACTCGAAAAAGACCTGCAGGACAAACTCAAAGGCAACAAAATAACCTGCATAGGACCAAACTGTTTAGGAGTATTTGATGCACACACCCACATGGACACCCTGTTTTTGCCAAAAGAAAGACTCCAAAGACCACAACCAGGAACAATATCATTCATAACACAAAGCGGAGCAACAGGAAGCGCAGTACTCGACTTAGCGGCGCATGAGAATTATGGGTTTGCAAAATTCGTCAGCTACGGAAACGCAGCAAACGTTGACGAAAGCGACATACTAGACTACCTTTCAAAAGACCCGGAAACAAAAATCATCTGCCTATATGTGGAGCAAGTGCAGAACGGCAAAAAATTCCTTGAAACAGCAAAAAAATGCAAAAAACCAATAATAGTCATCAAAGGAGGAATAACAGAAGCAGGAGCCAAAGCAGCAAAAAGCCACACAGGCTCACTCGCAGGAAGCGCAGACGTCTACTACGGAGCATTCAAGCAGGCAAACCTAATCATAGCGCACAAAATGGAAGAACTATTCGAGTTCGCAAAACTTCTGGAAAAAATAAAAGTCAAAGCATGCGGAGACAAAGTACAAATCATAACAAACGGCGGAGGATACGGAATACTCACAGCAGACGCGACAGTACACTACGGACTAAAACTAGCGCAGGCAGGCAGACCAATAAAAGCACTGCAGAAAATACTCCCGCCAACAGTAATACTGGACAATCCAATAGACGTTCTAGGAGACGCCACAGTAGAAAGATACAAACTCGCACTGGAAGCAGCACTAAAAGACACAAACAACGACAGCATAATCATGATAGTATTAACACAAACGCCATTACTGGATGAAAGCCTGGTGCAAGTAGTCAAAGAAGCATACGCAAAAGCACACAAGCCAATAGTACTGGTAACAACAGGAAGCGATTACGCAATAAAAATGAAAAAACAATTCGAAGCAACAGGAATACCATGCTTCACATTCCCAGAAAACGCAGTAAGAGCACTCGCAGCATACACGCACTACTGCATGGAATCACCACAGCACATATGCATAAGAGCAGTATAGAAAAATTTAAAACGAATGAGACCAATCCCTGCTTATGAATCCGGAACAGGCAAAAAAAGAACTTGACGCTGCAAAAGAGTTCTACAACCTTCTTTTAAGACAAAAAATCTCCAACCCGATTGACATGCTAATAAACTACATGATCACTCCATACAACCAGATAATGAGCGATGAACGCCTAAGAGACTGGATACTTGAAAACGAAGAACTCGCAACAAAAGCATACAAAGGAAGGAATACTGCCGATACCGGAATTAAAACCAGAAGAACTAGGACCGGCAATGAACACTTTTAATCATCTTATAGGACTAAGCATATACGCTGAAAAAGCCAGAAACCTGTTTGAGGAACTCAACGAGTTCAAGAAAACAGGAACACTGCAAACCTATCTTAAATACGAGACCAACAGGAACGCATTAAGCAGTTTTATCGACCTCTTCAATAAAAATGCGATAGAACTAAT
Organism: Candidatus Woesearchaeota archaeon; assembly: GCA_026394935.1. Lineage (GTDB taxonomy): Archaea > Nanobdellota > Nanobdellia > Woesearchaeales > ARS49 > CABMGU01. The sequence continues at coordinate 4,367 of JAPLZR010000016.1, read as the reverse complement.
ACAAATAAAACCAATGCTCATAAAAAACCTGAAAAAACGAAATCTGAGATTATATGATGCAGGAATTCAAGTGCTAAAAAGCCTTGCATTCTGGATTGACCAGCTCCTGCAAATCGGGCTAAAACCAGCTGCAGAACAACAACAAACGGATTTCAGAAAACTGGAACCAAGAGCACTAGCAGCCTAAAAAACAAACTTCTCAATACGGTCAAGCGCCTTCTCGATTACCGGCAGTTTCCGAGCAAAACTGCAGCGGATAAAACCCTCACCCTCAGAACCAAAATCAATACCAGGAATAACAGCAACCCTTTGCTTCTTCAACAAATCAAAAGCAAACTGCTTGCTCGACTTGTTGATGTGACTAATGTTGGAGAAAGTGTAAAAAGCACCCTTAGGATTAGGAGTAGAAAGCCCCATAGTGTTCAAACGCTTCACAATGACCTTTCTTCTCTCATCATATTCCCTCACCATAGCACGAGTATAATTGCTTGAAAGAGAGAGTGCTTTGATACCCAGCTTTTGCGAAATCGTAGGAGCACAAATAGAAGTGTAGATATGAGTTTTCTTAATGGCGCCAGCAAAACCCTCAGGCGCAACAACATAACCAAGACGGAAACCGCACATCGCAAAAGACTTTGAAAAAGACTGACAGGTAAACACGCGGTCCTGCAAACCATTCAAACTGGCAATGCTGACATGCTTTGCATCATCATAAACGATCTTTTCATAAGCCTCATCAGAAAAAATAGACAAGTCAAACTCAACAGCAATATCAGCAATCTCCTCAAGAATTTTTTTGCTGATAACACTGCCAGTAGGATTAGCAGGAGAATTCAGCAAAATAACCTTAGTCTTCTTAGGATCAACCTGCTTCCTAATCTCATCAGGATCAGGCACAAAAGAATTCCCCTCATTCAAACGATAATAACCAATGCCTGCATCAAACAACTCAAAACAAGGCAGAAAACCCATAAAACCAGGATTAGGCAATAAAATCTGCTCAGAAACATCCAAAGTACAGGCAGCAGACAACAACAAAGCCTCCTGAGCGCCGCAGGTAACCACAATATTATCCGGAGAAGTCTTGATGTGATTATCACGCCTTACTTTTTTGCAGATAGCTTCCCTTAACTCGCGAATACCGCCAGCAGGAGAATAATGATTAACCTGATTAGAAAGACGCTTAACCTCTGCAATTAAAGGCTTAGGCAAAGCAAAATCAGGCTCGCCAGGACCAAGAGACAAAACATCAGGATGCTCAACCATCAGCTCAATAAGCTTCTCAATAACCTGATCAGGCAACTGCTCCTCACGCTCAGATATGTGCACCATCTTTTTTTTCAAGAATAAAGGTAACTGCCGCATATAAAAAACTTTGTGCACAAACTTTAAAAAGACAGCCAGATGCGATACAGAAATGGAAAAAGGGGACATATACACAATCATCGCAATCGTAATAATACTCGCAGTTCTCGCACTGCTCGTGTTCAACCTTGACAAGATATTCCCAACACCAACAGTGCAGGAAGCAATAAAACAAGCAGTAAACGCGACATGATTGAAACACTAAAACTCATAAAAAACAACCTGCTATTATTCGCAACAGCAATAATAGTTGATATAACGTTCTTCATAGCATACGGATTCTACACAGCAAGAATAACAGACAAAATAATCGCACACGCAACACTCATCACCAACAAATTATCAGTCATAATGGCAGAACAGCCAACAGGACTCCTAAAACACCTGTTTGATGCAGACATAAAACCAATAACAATCAAACTAGGATTACTGATAATACTGCTATTTGCGATAACATACGTGATATACTGCATATTCCAGGGAACAAGCTGGTGGTTTACAACAAAAATAGCAGGAAAAAAAGACAAATACCGCGATTACCTGCTGGGATTCGCGCGAATAAACCTAATCTGGATGGCAGGATACATCATTTACAAAATACTTGACTTCATACTATCACTGCGATTTGTCCTCCTGCAAAAAATAGTGGAAAACACGACAAACACAGGAGGAAAAATATTATTTGCAGCAGCATTACTTTTGGGGATAACTGCTTTCTTCAGCTATCCAACACTAAAAACAGGAACTCTGTTCAAAACACCATTAAAAAAGAGCCTGCCAATAATCATAACAGGAGCAGCATTCTATATCGCAATACAGATATTACTGCCGCAAATCAACAAAATAAACACGCAAGCAGCGCTAATAATAGGAACAGCACTATTGTTCACAACAATAAATTTCATCAAAATACACACAACAAAAGCAACAGAAAATGTTCACACACGCACTTAACCCAACAATACTAAGCTTAGGACCTCTTGAAATAAGATGGTACGGACTAATGTACGTACTGGCATTCATCGTAATTTACTATTACGTACGCTCAGCCATCAGACAAGGCAAAATAAAACTCACAGAAAAAGAACTTGACAATTTAATGGGACTTCTAGTTGTAGCAATGATAATAGGAGCAAGACTCTTTGAAGCAATATTCTATGACCCAAGCTATTACTTCAGCCAGCCATGGAAAATACTCTACATCTGGGAAGGAGGACTAAGCTTCCACGGAGGCTTTGCAGGAATGGCACTGGCAGGATACCTGTACGCCAGAAAAAAAGGAATACCATTCCTAAAACTGGTTGACGTATTCATTGTCCCGCTCGCGCTGGGAAACGCATTCGGAAGGATAGGCAACTTCATCAACGGAGAACTATACGGAATACCAACAACACTGCCCTGGGGAGTGGTATTTCCAGGAGCAGAAGGACCAAGACACCCAACACAACTATACGAAGCAGCATACAACATCGTAATATTCATAGTTCTCTACTCTTTACGAAACAAAAAATACAAAGACGGAATGCTCTTCGGCATATTCATGATACTTTATTCAATCTTCAGAATATCAGTGGAATTCCTCAAAGACCTGCCTCACTACGGACCATTAACAATGGGACAATGGCTAACAATACCAGTATTCCTGATAGGACTGTGGCTGGTGTGGACGAGACGCAACTTTTAAATATATACCCGTTCTTGACAACAACATGAAAAAGATACTAGCACTAATCGTATTAATGCTTCTGATTGCATGCGCAAAAGAAGCAATTTCACAGCCAACGATACCAAAAATAGACATAATAGCACCGCTGTCACTGCCGGAAAAACCGCAGTACGAGCCACCGCCAACTACTCCAATGGAAACAGGAAACACAGTAGAAATTAAAATGGAAACAAAAAATAACGAGTTCCTCCCAGGCGAAATAACAGCAAACAAAGGAGACAAAGTAAAACTCACAATAACAGCGCAAAACGCAGGACACACATTCACGCTCCCGCAATACAACATTGACAGAGAATTAAAACTGGGAGAAGACGAAGTAATAGAATTTTTAGCGGATAAAGAAGGAACATTCGTGTTCTACTGCAAAACACACCCGGCAATGAAAGGAAAACTAACAATCACATGAAAGCATTAGCAATACTTTTGTTAATACTAATTGCGTGCTCGCAGCCAATAGAGCCAACACCACAGCCAACACTAAAACCGCCAGCAGGAGCACTGCCGAGCGGAACAGCAACAACACAAGACGGGCAAACAATAGCATACCAGATGTACGCAAACAAAGCAGGAAGCCCAGCAATAATCCTCATACACCAGCTAAGACGAAGCAGAGCAGACTGGGACTCAGTAGCAAAATGGCTCCAAAAAAGCGGATACACAGTAATAGTCCCAGACCTGAGAGGACACGGGCAAAGCACAGGAAACCTGGAAACATTCACACCAGAAGACTACAACAAGATAACAAACGACATTGCAGCAATGAAAAGCGTACTGGAAAACCAAGGAGCAAACGTGAAAAGAACAGGAATAATAGGCGCCAGCATAGGAGCAAACATAGCATACAACTACGCAATAACAGAGCCAGACGTAAAGACAGTAGTGCTATTAAGCCCAGGACTGGAATACAGAGGAATAGTAATTGACACAACAACACTGGGCAGACCATTCTTGGTAGTAGCGAGCCAGGACGACAATTACTCAGCAGCAACAGCACAAGAATTCAAAATGAACACAAACGCAAACGTCAAAATGTATGAAGACGCAGGACACGGAACAAACATGTTCAGCAAAAAAGACTTAGCGCCAACTATATTAAGCTGGCTGCAAGAAAACGTATAGAGGTGAATAACATGACAGGAAAAACAAAAGTAATAATCTATTCAACACCAAGCTGCCCATACTGCAGTTCAGCAAAAGAGTTTTTGAAAGAAAACAAAATAGACTTTGAAGTAATAGACGTAAGCAAAGACCAAAGCAAAGCACAAGAAATGATAGA
>JAPLZR010000068.1 GCA_026394935.1 Candidatus Woesearchaeota archaeon | reverse complement strand
GAATGAAGATTGGTGCTTTTGCTTTGATTGCGTTGGTGTTTGTTGCTGTTCTTTGCATTGGTTTGCTTGGCGGCAGTTTGACTGGTCAGGCTGCTGGCAGTTTCATTCCTTTTACCAACGGCACTATTTTGAGCGTTATCGCTGCTGTGTTGTGTATTGGAGTATTGATTGTCGCTGGTTTTAAACAGAATAAATAATAAGAAAAAAATTTATTTGAATTATTTCTGTTCGAGTGCAGTCATTATAGTGTTGTCGATTTTTTCATACAATGCTGGATTTTCCTTTTTCATTTCAAGGAATATGGCGCGCTGGTACATATTTTTTCCACTTAGCCACTTGCTGAACCTGTCGACAAGTCCTTCTTCCACTTTTATTTTTTCATTTAGCGTGGCAAGGTTTGCTGTGTCTTTGACATCCGAAGGTGTCGTGGTTGCTAAACTCATATACTTTTTGTCCTGCTTGAACTTTCTTAGAACGTAATCTCCGCCTTCTTTTCCGACAACAGTTCCGTCTTTGTTGGCGTCCAGGCTTGCGGCAAACTGCAGTCTTTGATACGGGTCGCTTCTTGATTCAAACTTGCATATTTGTTCAAACCTGTTGGCTCCGCTTTGGTCAAATCCATATTGTACAGGCACGTTAACTTCTTTGTACTTGCCCGGTGTTGGATTCGGCGCTGCTGGCGGTGCTTTTGGCAGTGAAGGAGGCTGCGGTGCTTTTGGCGCCTCAACTATCCTTCTCAGCTTTTCGATGAATGCTATTTTTTCAGGCACGCTTTTTCCTTCCAGTTCTTTTGCTACCAGGGCTGCTATTGTTATTTGCTGTCCTGATGCCGCGAATACTGGCTGTTTGTAGCTTAGCTGTGCTTCACCTGCAAATCCGGCATATCCCTGTGCAATTTCTTTCAGGGTTACAACTCCGTCATTGTCAGTGTCCAGTGCTTTTGCCAGAAGGACTTTTCCGAACTCATCCAGTGTTTGTCCGTCCTTTTCTTCGACTGCCTTGCAGTATTCATCGAACGCTTTCTTGTCCTGAATCTTGTATTCAACTTTGATGTCTGAGGCGGCAACAAGGTCTGCTTTGTCTGTGCATCTTGCGCTTTTTATGAACTCTATTTTCTGTTGCAGATTGTTGTCTTTTACTGCCTTGCTGACAAGCTCTTCTATGGCTGTTTTTTGGTTTTTCTCAGCGTATATTGTTTCAGTGTAGCTGAGTTTTAATTCCTCGCCTTTGATTTCTGCAAAAGCATTGGCCAAATCATCCAAAGTGGCTTTTCCTTCTGCTGGCTTTTTGCTGATTTTTGCTGCCAACTGTATTTGTTCGAAATCGTCTAATGGTGTTCCTTTTTCTGCTATTCCGCATAAGTATTCGAATGCTTTTTTGTTTTCAACAGTGAATTCAACTGGTACTTCTGTTGCAGCTTCTTGTTCTTCGATTAGTATCGGTCTTGGTTGTTCTTTTGGTTCAACCGGCGCGCTTGCTGGTGTTTCCGGCACTAATGGCTGTGTTCTGGTTATTGGATTTATGTATTCGCCTGCGCAACCAATTGCACTGAGCAGCAATCCGCCTAATCCTGCTTTAACCGTTGTTGGTAGTTTGAATATTCTGTTTTTCATTTTATTCCCCCCTATATGCCTTTAATCTGGCTTCAATATTTGTTTTCGTAATTATTCCCTCGCCGTCTGTGAGAGATTCTATGAACTTTATGCGTTCCGTTAAATCTGCCGTTGGTAATATCGTGTTTTCGAGTCGTTTGTATAGTCCGTCTGCGCCATTTTCAACTATTCCTTGTGCGTATACTGGGTTTTTGCCCGGTTGTTTTGATCTGGCCCAGACAATTAAACGTCCGGCTTTGTCATATTCGTGTCCGTGGGTTTGAACTTCTTCAACATCTGGAATTTTTACTATCTTGCTTTCAATTGTGCCTGAACTATCGATTGAGCTTTGTACTGCGTCTTTTACTGTTTTTTCTATGTTTGGCGAACTTTTTCCAAAGTATGAAGATGCTGCAAGTATTAGTCCTGCGACAGCGCCTCCCACTGCAAAATATCCTGCTGTATAAAGTTTGTTTCTGAGTGATTTTTGATCTTTAACGTAATCTGTAACTGCTCCTTTGACTTCGTCTGTTATTCCTTCTACTGCTATTCTAACTTCTCCTACTTTGTCTCCGACTCCTATTACTTTTTCGCTGAGAAACTCTGCTGCTTCTTTTGTTGCATTTATTTGTGCATCTGTTGCTGCTTCTATTACGCGTCTGTTTCTTTGTCCTTGTATTGTTACTGCTTTTCTGACTTCTTCTGCTTTGTTGGTGATTTTGTCTCCTTGTGTGTTTACTGCTCCAAGGACTTCGTTTTCTTTTGCAATTATTGCTTTTCCTTGTGTAGTTAGTTCTGTTTCGACTTTTCCTACTGCGTTTGTGATGTATTTTCCCTGTGCATTTACTGCGCCTAGTACTTCGTCTTCTTTTGCAATGATTGCTTTTCCTTGTGTGTTTACTGCGATTATGACTGCTTCTCCTTGTTTAATTGTTTCCAATGTTGCCTCTTCTACTGCACTCTTGATTGTTTTTCCCTGTGCGTTTACTGCGCCTAGTACTTCGTCTTCTTTTGCAATGACTGCTTCTCCTTGTTTAGCTATTTCATCTGTGATTATTTCTGTTTGTGCTCCCATTGCGCAATAAATGTTGTTTCCTTGTTCCTCTATTGCATTTCTGATGTTCTTTGCTAAGTCTTTGTTTGATCGTCTTTGTGATTCCAATGCGCCTGTGATTGCTTTTCCTTGTGCGTCTACTGCGCCTTTGATTTCTTGTCCTTGCGCATTTACTGCTGTTTTTACTTCTCCTATTGCGCCTGTAATCTTCTCTCCTTGTCGTTCATACAGTTGATTCATTTGTGGAATTGTGTTTGTTAGAAGTGTTTCATATCTTTGGCTGTTTTGGTCAAGCTGTCCTTGAAGTATTCCGCGGGCTCTTTCCAGCTCTTCAACCTTTCTTTGCAAGTCTGCTTTTGAGGGCTGTCCATTGCCGCCGTTTGCTGCCTTGACTATCTTTTCAGCACCTCTGAGAACTTTTTCTGCTACGGTTCCTTCGTCTTTGGGTGCACCTACATTGACGATTTGTATTGTCTTGTTTTTTGGAGATTGTTCGTCTATCATTTTTTCCTGTTTATCCTCGTTGCATATTTAAACTTTTCTATATTTCACTACTCTAAAGTGGTTATCTGCGTCTTGGCTGGCGTTTGAGGTCCCATAGGGCGCTCATGCGTGCCTGTTCGCATTGGCGGTTCCATGCATCTGTCTTTCTGGCTCCTTCATAGCCAAGTGCTGTCAAAGTGCTCAATTTTGCTGCTGCTTGGTATTCTGCGCGGGCAGCGTTTACAGTATCTTGATATGCGCCTTCAGTATCTTGTGAGTTGAACATGTAGTATGGAGGGTCTGTATCGAGATTGAAAAGTTCCCTGATTTCTTTGTCGTTTTTTCCTTTCATCTCTTCACGCTTGCTCGCTACTTCGTCTTCTGTTAGTATTCTTATGTTTGGAAAGTCTTCTGATGCGTTTGTCTTGTCAACAATTTGTAGCATTTCATAGCCTGTGAGTTTTCTGTCGCCGATTTTGCATTTGTTGGCTTCTCTTACACGCAGAGCGATGTCCTTGTAAAACAGGCAATTTGTGTTTGGCGAGCCGAATTTGCAGTAAATGTCTTGTTCAATTTTTCTGCTTGGCTTGAAATGGTAGAATACGTTGCCTTTTTCGTCAATTAATGATTCAAAAGAATCGTCTTTTTGTACTCTTTGTTCCAGGTTTGCTTTTGCCTGTTTTGGCTCTTCTTTTCGTTCTTCTTTCTGCTCTTCTGAACCTTTATCGATAAGGTAACTTCTAAAATCGCAGCCCTTTCCTATGCCTATTGTCGCTGCAACTAATATGGCTGCGCCTGCAACATACGGTCCCCATTTGCTTATCCAATTGTGGGTTTTTACCAATCTTTCATATGCTGTCATTTTTTTTGCACTCTCTGGGTGTTTTATCAAATCCAACTATATAAACCTTTCGTTTTTTAACCACTCCATAGTGACTACGAATTGCTTGTCTGCCTGTTCAGAAATATTTATATAGTATCCGGCAAAGCTATTTACTCAGAAAAAGGGTTGAAAATGCCTGTACCTGCGTTATTGGAAAATGTGCCTCAAGTCATACGTGCTATTGGCTACGCTGACTGGCAAACCTTTCTTATCGAGTTTGGCATTGTTGTAGTGCTGTTTTTTACTGTCATAAAGCAGGCTCTGGTTGTAGGCAGTGCCGCCCGTCAGTCATATGGACAACACAACATGGGTGGTTTAGGGCATAACATTTTTGGTTCATCGCAACACAAGCAGACAAACAATATTCTTGCTCTTATTTTGGGTTTTGGTGCTGCTTACCTGCTTTTTTTCAAGTATAAAATCACTCTTGGCACCATTGCTGAGAACGGAATTATGAGTGGTTTGTTTGCTCTTGCTGCCGGTATGACTGCTTATGGTTTCATGTCTGCCAGGCTTAGCCAGGAAAACCGTTTTTGGGGATTTATGGGTGCTGCCGTTGTTGGCTTGATTGTTTACAGCTGGCTGGCATATAAGACTGCTCCTTTTTACAGTGCCATTGGCGGGTTTGTGCCGTTGCTTATTTTTGGGCTAATTTTGCTTGCTTTTGTGAGATTTGGCGCTCCTACTACTGCTCCTGCTGGCGCTGGTGCTCCTGCTGCTCCTCGTCAACCTGTTCCTCCTGGTCCTGCTGGTGCTCCTGTTGCTGCTGAAAATGCCAGCAATGCTATTGAAGCTGCCGTTGCTGCTGTGCAGGCAACAACAGAGGCTGTTACTAATGCTGCTCCGGCTGTTAATGAATTGGAAAAACAGCACGACCGCACTGAGCGTGCTGCCGGCGATGCTGTTTCTGCTGCTGAACGGGCTGAAGAAGAAGTGGAAGCGAGGGCTAAGACGATTCCTCACCGAACCTGTCCAAATTGTAGAGCCGTCATTCTTGATCCAAAAGTTGAATACTGTAATGTGTGCAGTAGCCCGCTGGAACCATCTTCAACAACAACTCCTGCTTCTGAAGAGAACATTTATTCACGAAACGTTATGGCTGCTGCTGAGGAAGCTCGTGATTTGGCCGAAGAGGCTCAAAAAGAGATTCAGCTTGCTGATGCTGTTTCTACCACGTGGGGTAATATTTCTGAGGATGCTTTCGCTGCCAGGGAAACCGAGGCTGTTAGGCAGGTAGAAATTGCTGAAAGAACTCTTGAAAACATTGAATCTTCTGTCCGTGATGAGCCTGCTGCAGCTCCTGTTATGCGGGTTCTTGAGGAAGAAAGACACAATCTTGATGCTGCAAGGGAAATGCTGACTTCAGGCGCTGCTGTTGCTGTTAGGGAGGCAGGTTTCCTTAGGGAAAATATCCGTAATGAAACTGCTCAAATGGCGCGTTGGAAAGAAGAAGTGCGTCCGATTGCTTTGTCTATTATGGCTCTGGTTTCTTCGATTGAACAGAAAAAATTGCCCGCTCAAAAACTTCAAGAGGCTAAGCTTCCCAAAAAAAATTGGCCGCAGTCCCGAAAGCGCTTTTAGCCGCTCCTAAGGAAGAAACTTTTGTTGTTGACACGGCATCCTTGAATCGTATTACGCTTTTGATTAGGCATTCAAAGGAATTGATGGAAATGGTTCAGGCGATTGAGCAAATGAAGGTCAAGGATTCTCCTTCACAGGCTCAATTAAAGTTGGTGAATGATGCTGCGAGGCTTGCAGGAACATGGTACACAGGAGACATTGTTACAGTGCGCAACACTGCTTCTGCTATAATGAAAGGGGGCATGGAGGATTTGGCAGGCATTTTATCGCCTCAACACCTTGGCGTTCTTGAAAACTTGCCTAATTATCTTGCCAGTCTTCTTAACGCGTTCCAGTCTGGTAGAGAAAGGTCGCAGTCTCTTAGTGCTACGATTGCGAATTTCCATGCACAGCAATACAGCGTTAGATTGAGTGCGCTTATTAAGGACCTTGAATTTGTTTTGGGAAAGTTCACAGCCGGTCCGACGGCATAACTTTTTAAACCGTTTCTTTATTCTGAATGTTTATGGCTAAGAAGAAGTCAGTTTTGGAGATAATTTTTCTGGGTCTTGGTAGTGGTATTTCTTGGATTATTGTTAATATCTTCAAGGCGCTTTGGTACTTGCTTGTTGGCTTATTCAAAGGCGCCCGGTTTGCTTCTAAGAAGGCAGTTGAGGCTCATAAGGATGCTAAAGTGAGGGCTGAACAGCCTAAGGCTCCTTCCAAGTATGATGCTTTGGGTGTGGCTTCTACCGTTAAGGGCAGTATTGATAGTTTTGAGCATCGTTTGCTGAATGAGAGTTTGATTTTGGCTGTTGCAGGCAGGCGTGGTTCTGGTAAGAGCGTTCTTGGCTTTAGGTTGATGGAGAACATTAACGCGAAGACGGAAAGGCCTTGTTTTGCTCTTGGTGTTAAGCAGTCTGTTCTGCCTTCCTGGATTGTTTCTATTGATGAAATCTCTGCTGTTTCAAATAATGGTGTTGTTCTTGTTGATGAGGGCGCAATTGCATTCGGCAGCAGGGAAAGCATGTCCAAGAAGAACCGTTCTTTAGGAGAGCTTCTTGCAATTGCCCGCCATAAAGACCTTACTTTAATCTTTGTCACCCAGAATACTGGTATGATTGACAAGAACGTGCTTAACTTGTGTGATGTTATCTTGTTAAAAGAAGGTTCTTTACTGCAGGAAAAAATGGAGCGTAGCGTGATGAAGGATTTGTATGTTACTGCTAATGATGCTTTGCAGAAGATTCCTGCTTCTGAGCGTAAGCCTTATTGTTATATTTTTGATGCTGAGTTTGAGGGTCTTGTTACAGCTTCTCTTCCAAGCTTTTGGAGTATGAAAGTGAGCAAGAATCAGGCATGATTTGTCTCGGTATCGAAAGCACAGCCCACACCTTTGGCATAGGCATAGTCTCTTTTGAAGGAAAAATTTTAGCTAACGAGAAGTCTGCTTTTACGACTGAGAAAGGCGGTATGATTCCGAGTGACCTTTCAAAGCATCACGAGAGTGTAAAAGACGTTGTTCTTGCAAAAGCTTTGAAGTCAGCTAATCTGTCAATGAAAGACATCAACTTAATCTCTTTCAGTGCTGCTCCTGGTATGGCTCCTCCTATGATGGTTGGATTAAGGTTTGCTAAAGAGCTTGCAAAGAAGTACAATCTGTTCTTAGTTGGCGTTAATCATAGTATTTCTCACTTGTCAATCGGCGACTTGATTACTGGCGCCAAAGACCCTGTCTACTTGTACGTTTCAGGCCCAAACACTCAAGTTGTTGCTTTTGCTGGTGGTCGTTTTCGCGTTTTTGGTGAAACTTTGGACTTAGGTCTTGGTAACATGCTTGACAAGTTTGCGAGGGAAATCGGCTTGGGTTTTCCTGGTGGTCCGAAGGTGGAACAGCTTGCCCATGGCAAGTATGTTGAGCTTCCTTACGGCGTCAAAGGTATGGATGTTTCTTTTGCTGGAATGCTGACTAAAGCTTTAAGGCTCTTCAAGCAGGGTGTTTCAAAAGAGGACTTGTGTTTCAGCCTTCAGGAAACCTCTTTTGCAATGCTTGCCGAAGTTGCAGAAAGAGCCATGGCTCACGTTGACAAGAAGGAGCTTCTATTGATTGGCGGTGTTGCTGCTAATAAGCGTTTGTGCCAGATGCTGGAAATCATGTGTAAAGAACGTAATGCTGGATTCTTTGCTGTTCCGTTGGAATTCAGCGGTGATCAGGGCGCTATGATTGCCTGGCAGGGTGTTTTGCAGAAAAACGACGTTGTCAACCCGGAAAAAGCAGACATTAGACCGTATGAGAGAATTGATGAAGTTGAAGTGACTTGGGCATAATCACTTTCGCTTCTTTTTCTTTGCCGTTTTTTTAGCCTTTTTGCGCACAGGTTTTGTCGTGCTTATCTCGGGCAGCAATGGTTGTATTAGCCCGCATTCTCTGCAGATTAATTGGTCTCTTTCTGTGCTTTGCACGATGTTTGTGCTTGCGCAGTCTGGGCATTCTCTTATGTTTTCCATCTTGGTTTTTGGCTTTGGCAGTTCGTATTTAATACTTCTTTTTCACTTTATGGCGACGATTTGTTTGAGTACTGTTTCTTTGCCTTTCCAGTCGAGTGCTTCTTTCAGGACCTGGTCGAGGTGTTCTACTGGTATGATTTCTACTGTGTCAAGTTTTGATTTGTCTACAATGATGTCTTGCAGGTTTGCTTTTGGGACTATGATTCTTTTGATTCCTGTTTCTATTGCTGCTTCTACTTTTGCAGATACTCCGCCGACAGGCAGAACCTCCCCTCTGACTGACAAACTGCCGGTCATTGCTGTGTCCTGTCTTACTGGGACTTCTTTTAGCGCGCTTATGATTGCTATTGCTACTGCTATGCTTGCGCTGTCTCCTTCCACTCCTTCATATGTTTGCAAGAACTGTACGTAAATGTCGTATTCTTTGATGTCTGTTCCGAAGTATTGTTTGACTATTGGTGTGACGTTTTTGACTGCTTCTTTTGCTATGACTCCCAATTTTCCTGTTGCGACTATTTCTTTTTCTTTGCCCCAGGGCCCGACTGCTGCTTCTATGGGTAATATTATGCCTGAGAACGAGCCTCCGCTTCCTATTACTGCCAGCCCGTTTACTCTTCCTATGTGTTTTCCTGTTGTGATTATTATCTCGTATTCTCTTTTTCTCTCGATGAACTTGTCTGCTATTTGTTGTTCCAGGGTTTTCGCTATTTTTTTGGCTGCTATGAGGTGTTCTTTCATTACGAGCTTTGATTTCTTTTCGACTGCTATGTCTCCTGCTGCTCTTATCAGCCCTCCAAGCTCTCTTAGTCTGAGCGTCAAATGACCTTTCCTGTTTGCCAGTCTTTTTGCGTCTTCTATTACTGCTATGACTGCTTCTTTTGAGAAGTGAGGTATTTTTTTGTCTCTTATTACTTCTTGTGCTACAAATCTCGCTATTTTTTCTCTGTTCTCTATTGTGTCTGGTATTGTGTCGTTCATGAATATTTCGTAGCCGTATCCTCTTATTCTGCTTCTTAGTGCAGGGTGCATTTTTTGCACTGTTTCCATGTTTCCTGCTGCTACGAGGATGAAGCTGCACGGCACTGGTTCTGTTCTTACCATTGCTCCTGCGCTTCTTTCGCTTTGTCCTGTGATTGAGTATTTTCCTTCTTGGAGTGCTGTCAATAGTTCCTGTTGTGTCATTGGGTCTAGTGTTGCCATCTCGTCGATAAATAACACTCCCATGTGTGCTTTGTGTATTAGTCCGGCTACCACTCTTTCGTGTGCTGGTGTGCCTAGTCCTCCGCTTTGTAGAGGATCGTGAAGAACGTCTCCCAGTAATGCTCCTGCGTGTGCTCCTGTTGCGTCCCAGAATGGTGATTGTTTTTTTCCGAAATTGTCGACGATGAGTCTTGGCGTTTCAACTTTTGGTCCGCCGAATGGTCTTCTTCCTATGCTTGTGAACATTACGTATGCTGCCAAGAACAGCATTCCTCCTAAGAAGAATGCTGTGAACATGATGTCGCTGTTGTAGTGGCTTCTTGCCCACCAGGGCATTACCATTGATGCTATCAATAGTGCTATCAGTATGATGTTTTGTATTTTGAAGAATCCCATGTTTTGTATGTTTGCTTTTGCTACCAGTTCTCTTCCTTGGCCTGCTACCACGGTTCTTATCAGGGGCTGGTGTTCGTCGTTTGGGTTGAAGAATGCGAGGATGTCCATTAGTTTTTCTTTCGGCAGTAGTTCTGCGAGTGCCATTCCAAGCATTGATTTGCCTGTTCCCGGCTCTCCTATCAATAGTACGTGCCTTCTCTGCTGTGCTGCTTTTCTGACTATTTCGCAGGCCTGGTCTTGCCCTATTACCTGTTCTATTATTTTCTCAGGCACTTTGAGTTCTGCAGTGCTTTTGAAGTCGAGTTCCTTAACCATCCCAGCCATCTCCGACGAGAACGCCTTTATAAAGGTTATGTACTAAAAATGTTACCACTCTCCAGTGGCTAAAAAACGAAAGATTTATAAGTTCAAATGTCTTGTTTTTCATATATGGTCAGAATCCTTAACGTATCTGATACTCATAGTGATGATCCTTCTAAATTTAAGTATATTGTGGATGTTGCAAATTCCCAGCGTGCAGATGTTGTTATTCATGCAGGCGACGTTTTAGGTCAAAAAGAACTGCATCGTTATGCTGTTGTCTATCATGAGGGCAATGACCGTTTTATGGACTGGCTTCCTTCTGAGCACCGTCATATTATGCGTGTTGACCTGGAAGTTAAGCAGAACGGCGGTATTGATGCAATCAAGGAAGCATCTGATGAGGATAAAGATTTGCAGGTTCTTGCTGAGCGTTATGATATTTACAAGCCCCAGATTGATGCTTTGACGAAGAGATACAAGTCTCTTGGCGAATTTAATGCTGCTTGGACAAAGCGTGACATTGAAAGGGCTTCCAAGAAGCTTGACGAGGAAATGTTTTATGTTTTTGCTCGCTTGGACAATGCGTTAGGCGGCTGCAAGTGTCCTGTTTATTTTGTTCGCGGAAACTGGGATACTGACCGTTTTATGAATTACAAATGGAAGAATTTGAAGTTTTTGAACGGCGTTGTTAACGTCAAAGGCATTAATGTTGCTGGCGCTCCTAACTGGAATGAGGTGGTTCATCCTATTCCTGGTTCTGATTATAAGAACAGGGAAACGGATTTGATGTTTGGCGGTGACCAGCCCGGCAGCAATGAGTTTAAAGACTGGGTCAAGAAAGAAGCCACTCTTAAGGAACTCGCGAATTTGGAAAACAGAAACGAAATTCCTCCGAGATTATTGAATAAACTTTCTGTTTATAATCGTTTGAAAGACAAAAAGATAGATTACTTGGTATGTCATAAGGGTCCGAGTTTCCTTGCTACTGAAAAGAAAATTATTAAAAAGAAGGAGGAACTGGTTAATTACGGTTCTGGTATTGGTTTGGAACAGATTATTCGCGACTCAAAGCCCACAGTAATATCCGCCGGCCACATTCACGGCAAGAGCCGTATTGGCAGATTTGATGATGGAGGTCAGTACGTTTGCACTTCAGATAAAGCGTTCACTGTTTCAGATATTGATGCTGTTACAAAGCAGGTTGTCGCTAACGGTATTAAGGTATTCAGATTCCCTGATAAAAAAGAAGCTGCTTAAATTTCCTGATGTCCTTCTGCTGATACTGTTTTTTCTGATTTTGCCGGCTTTCCGCCTTTTTTCTCTTCTTTGTAATGTCTTGCGATTGCTGCGACTATTACTCCTATGATAACTGCTGCTATCGCAAATGTCCAGAACTGGTTTTTTGTCAGTATGCCTAATCTTTCAAGTGCCAAAAACACGAACAGTGCTGCAAATCCCAGTAAAATAATCCACGTTAGCTTGTTTCTTCCTGCGCCTGTCATTCCGAACACTAATGCGAGCATTAGACCGATTACTAATAATATGACAAAATAGAACAGCAGTATGTTTATGATGTTGAGCAGGTTTGCCGTCAGTACTGTGAAGAATCCCAAAACAAATGCTACCATTGCATTTGCCCTGTTTGTTCCGAGCACTTTTGTTTTTTGAAGTATTCCGTAAGTTATTGTGAATACGAGAACGAATGGCAGTATGACATCAATTAATCCGACTTCAACCAGCAATCTGAATATGTCCTGCATGTATTCATCAAGTGGAACTTATTTTAAAAAGGTTACTCATGCGGTCTGCATATATCGTAGAATGCGCAGTGTCCGCTGCTCCATTTGCATAGTGGTCCTGGGTCTTTAGGGTAATGGTTTACGTCTGCTGTTTCTGTTGCTGAATGCACGTGTTCTATTTCTTTTTTTGCCATTTCCAGCAGTTTCTCGTCCACGTCTATCAAAGCTTCTTTTCCTTTTAAGAAGTATACTCCTGCTTGTTTTGGCATTTGTCCGTTTTTGTCAAAGTACAGCAAACAGTATATTGCAAGCTGCAGTAAATGTTCGTTCAGGTTCTCATTGCTGGATGTTTTGTAGTCCATTAGGCGTATTGTGCCGTCTCCTTGGTTTTCTATTGCGTCTATGATTCCTTTTGCGTTGTATTTTTCTGATATGAAAAGTTGTTCTCTTTCTGGCGTGAGGTGTTTGAATCTTTCCTGGAATGTTCCTTTTTGTTTTGACAGTTTTGCGCAGAACGATTCCAGCCAGTTGAACAGCATTGTGAGTGTTTCTTCAAAGTAGAATATTTGCTGGTCGTGTGTGAGTTCTATTTTGTTTAGTTTGGGCTTGGCGTACTGCCATTCTTTCAGCAATAACTGTTGTACAACCAGTTTCAGGTGCAGTTCATAGTTTTCCATGAAAATGGTGCCGGTGTCTATGTCAAAGAAGTGTTCAAGTACAGAGTGTGCTATGTTTCCTCTTACTTGGTGTATGTTTGGAGGTGTTTCTATTTCCAGAATGTAGGTGTAATAGTATTTTCTGGGGCATTGGTTGTACGTTTTTATTGAGCTTGGACTTTGCACCCTTTTTGGCATAAATTGCTGGAACCGTGCTCCTTTTTATGTTTTTGTGTGGTACAGTTTCCGAAAAATAGTGTTTTTTCCGCAATTTTTCCAGCCCATTCAGTAATCTTTTCAGGTTTCGAGTAGATAGACCCTTTAATTAGTTTAACATGCGTATTGTTATGAAAAGAAAGGTTTTGCTCATTATCTCATTGTTTCTTTCTTTGGCTGGTCTTACCGCCATTTTCTTCCTTAAGCCTGACGTTTCTCCTCAGTCTTTGCAGTTGTCAGGCACAGTTAAGTATGTTTCCGAAAAGGAAAAAGTGACGTTCATTAGTTTTGTGCCTGATAATATGACTGTTGTCTCTTTTGAAAAGCTTGATATTGAGCCAGGAAAACACACTCTAACCGGTCGTCTTCAGCAGTATAAGGGTCGTGTCGAGTTTATTGTAGAGTCCTATGATTGAGCTTATATTTGGAGCCGTTATTGGTTTGTTTATTGGTGTTTGTGCAGGTCTTTTTCCTGGTTTGCATACTAACCTTTTGGCTGTCCTGATTGCGGGTTTGCATTTTGATGTTCTTTTTTCCTGTGTTCTTCTTGTTTCTTTGGCGGTTTCGCGTTCTGTTGTTGATGCTTTGCCAACTGTTTTTCTTGGCGCGTCAGATGATGTTATGGCGTTGTTGCCTGGTCATCAGTTGCTGAGAAAAGGGTTTGGCATTGAGGCAGTGAAGTTTTGTGTTGCAGGTAGTGTTTTGGGTTTCATTTTTTGTCTTTTTCTTTTGCCTGTTTTTCTGTTTGGTTTTCCGTTGATTTTTTCAGTTATCCGTCCTTTTTTGTTTTGGCTTCTTCTTGTTCTGGTGATTATCCTGCTTTTGCGTGATTCGTGGTGGGCTTTTGTCGTTTTTTTGCTTGCTGGTTTTTTGGGCTTTTTTTCTTTGGACAGTGTTTGCGAGCCTTTGTTTCCTTTGTTATCAGGTCTTTTTGGTGCAGGCAATCTGTTGTTTTCTTTGTTTGATAAAGTTGAGATTCCCGAGCAAATCGATACTGATGTCGTCAGGTTGCCTAAGCGTTCTTTATTGTTTTCTGTTCTTTCCGGCGTTCTTGCCGGCAGTATTGTTACTTTGTTTCCCGGTCTTGGTCCTTCTCAGGCAGCGGCATTGGCGCAAGTTAAGCGTCAGAAATCATTCTCGTATCTTGTTCTTGTTGGCGCTCTTGGTACTGTCGATGTTTTAATCTCTTTAGTGGCTTTTTTCTCTCTTGGCAAGGCAAGGAACGGTGCTGTTGTTGTTATCGACCAATTGCTCGGAAGTATTTCAAGCCCGGTTTTGTATGCATTTATAGCAGTTGCTTGTTTTTCTGTTGGTATTGCTGCGATTGTTGCCTTGTTTGCTTCCAAATGGTATGCTTTGCTGGTTGAGAACATTGACTATTCCTTGATTTCTTTGTTCATCTTGTTTTTCCTGTTAATTATGTCTTTTGTTTTGTCTGGCTGGCTTGGCGTGATTATTTTTGTCACAGCAGCCTGCATCGGCCTTATTGCTCCTTTGACGAATATTTCCAGAAGTCATGCAATGGGCTGTTTGTTACTGCCTACGCTGATTTTGTTATGGTAGTAGACGAACTCGCACGACTGAACGGATGTTCGGAGTGCAGAGTGAGGAGTGTCCATCGCCGGAGGCGTTTACGTGTTGCAGAAATATCCATCATAGATAGCTTTATAAACACCCTCTTTTCTCTTCGTCGGTATGATGGGCATTATCTCGCATTTCAGGGGAAGTTTCAGGAGAAAGAAGGGCAATCAGCTGGTAGTTGTTGTTCCTGGCGTTGACAAGCGCGATAAAGCGCAGTCACTGATTGGAAAGTCCGCTGTCTGGACTGCTCCTGGAAAGCAAAAGACTGCAATAAAAGGCAAGATTTCTGCTTTGCACGGCAACAAGGGTGCTTTGAGAGTTATTTTTGAGCGTGGCTTGCCAGGTCAGAGCTTAGGTGAAGAAGTTAAGATTGAGTGATTTTTTCCCACAACAATTTTACTTTTTCCGTTCTTAATCTTTCAATTTCCGCTTCTACTGCTGCAAACAGTAATTCCCTGTTTCTTTCTTTTAGCGCGTCGAGAATGCTTTTTGTTATTCTTTTGTCGATTAATTCCTGTGGTATGTCCTGGTAATACTCGCCGATAAGCACTTCAGCTAGGTTGAAGTTCTTGTGCGCATCTAGTGCGTTGTGGCAGCTTTCCAGCTTCACAAGCAGTGTGCTAAGAGTCTTGCGCGATGGAAGATATTTTTTTCTCGAACTTTTCCTTGTCTTTTTCTGCTTCATAATGGCTTAGCGCTCCTACGATTCCGTGCATTATCAGATGCCTGTCGTTGAGCATCAATCCTCGTTCAATGTATTGCTTGTGCTTGTCATCTACAAATTTTGTCAGTGTTCTGATAGTTTCCTTGTCAAAACTTTCCTGGTTGACGATTGCTAGAGCATTGCTTAATTGCGAGATTGCTTCCTGCGCATTCATCAGAACTTTAGCCAGCCCGGAATCATTGGTTCTACTACCGGGTAAGCGTACGGCGCTGCAACGATTAATGCTCCTATGAATATGCTGTGAAACCAGGTTTCTCCCATTCCTCTTCCGCCGCCCATTCCTGATCCTCGTATCGCCATGCTTGCTCCGTGGATTTTTATTGCTGCAATCAGTCCGATTGCTATGTGCAGTCCTAGTGCTGTTCCTAAAACTGGAATGGATTTCAGTGCGGGAATTAAGCTTAATACAAATTCTGCGTTCATTGTGCATAGAACAAAAAGGATTGACAGTCCGAATGCGTGTAAACCGTGGCTGAACCGGTGTGTTGGTATTGTGACGTCACGATGTATAATTATAGCTTCGTATGCTCCTATGACAATTCCAAGCGCGATTGCTGGTCCTAAAATTAGTCCTTCTGTCAAGATTATCACCTCTTTCAATATATCAATTTGGGATGCTATTTAAATTTATCTGAGCAGTCAAATATTGTGAGTGGGCTGTCAAAAGTCTTTTTTCGGCTTATTCTGAAGTTTTTTCAATCTTTGAATCTTTTTCTCGCAAGCCTTTCCGCCCTGCCCGTAATATTTTCAACTAAACAGCCGATGCAAATTTTAATGAGTTCAGCTTATACATACTTATGGTAGTGGACTATCATAAACTCGAAATTTATCACATGGCTCATGAAATTGTGCTGGATACATACAAACTATTGGCATTCTTTCCTGAGCACGAAAGCAATAACTTGAGCTCTCAGTTGCGTCGTGCAGTTACCTGTCTTCCTTTGAATATTGCTGAAGGAAGCGGTGCTCGCTCGTACAAGATTTTTCTTAATTTTTGCATTTTCTGCTACCGTAGTTGTTGTGAGGTGCAGGCTATTCTAGAATTGGCAAAGGATTTGAAATATCTTTCTCAGGAGCAATACTGTGCTCATTCAGGCAAGATAAATTTGTTCATGCGTAAATTGTATCACTATATGGAGTTTCTTGACAGTAAAATCGAGGAAAGAAAATCCGTTTGGGCGCAGTACGAAAAGTGGAAGATTGAAAAAAATGTGTCAAATAAGTGAAAAAAAAGGAGAAACCGTTCATAGTCAAACTCTAGTCTTAAAGTACGGGCGTTGGGGACTGCATGCTGAACACGTCGTTACCTTCGTGCTTACACACCAGTTCCATTAAACGGCTCTTCTAGCCATGCCCTAAGAAGGCTCTTTTCGAGGAATGTTTCATTCTTAGATGCTTTCAGAACTTACCATAAAACGCGTAGCTGCCCGGCTTTATGCCCTATCGGACAACCGGTAAACCAGTGGCGCCGAATGCCAGTTCCTCTCGTACTATGGCATCCTTCCTCTCAGCCTTCCAACATCTCCAGTAGATATCAAACCAACTGCCTCACAGCGTTGTGAACCCAGCTAACGATCCCTTTTAACAAGTGAACCCCTTCACCCTTGGCCGCTTCTGCACGGCCAGGATAGGAAGAGCCGACGTCGATGTAGCAATCCGCGCCGTCGATGCGAACTCTTGGGCGCGACGACTCTGTTACCCCCGGAGTAACTTTTCGGTCATACCCGGCCCCCACTAATGAGGACACGGGGGTTCGCTAGGCCATACTTTCGTATCTGAATCCGTCCTTATCAGGGATTCAGTCAGGCCGGCTTATGCCCTTGCACTCCACGTCCGATTTCTGACCGGACTGAGCCGACCTTAGGGCGCCAATGATATCTTTTCATCGGCGTGCCACCCCAGCCGAACTGTCCGCCAGCAGGTGTCCTTCTTTCGAAGTAAGTGACGCAAGCTGTTAGGTGTGGTGTTACATCGTTGCCTCAGCGCATGCCTGACGACATACGCCTCAAGCGGCTCCCACATACTCTATACAGAACAACTCGCGTCACAGCTACAAGCTACAGTAAAGTTTCACGGGGTCTTCGTTTCCCACTGGAGATCTCTGGTCTTCCCACCAGAAGGAAGTGTTCGGAGGGTTCCAGTTGGGGACAGTAGAGACCTCGTTGCGCCCTTCATGCACGTCACCAATCAAATGACAAGGCATTTCGCTACCTTAAGAGAGTTATAGTTACTCCCGCCGTTAAACGGTCCTTAAGCCCGTTGTACCGAGCATTTGGATACCGTCACTGGGCAGACGTCACCGGCTGTACAAGGCTTTACAGCTTAGCAGCCAGTTGTGTTTTTGGTAAACAGTCGGGTCCCCCTAGTAATTGCACCCTGCGACCGCCACTCAGTAGAGCACAGACGCAGGGACCCCTTAGACCGAAGTCACGGGGCTAATATGCCGAGTTCCCTCAACTAGATTAGTCCTTCACACTTTAGGCTTCTCACCTAGGGGCACCAGTGCTGGTTCTTGGTACAGATATTCAAGATTTTTCCACGCTCCATTTTCAAGGAGTCATGGCATCAGCGGGATTCCTCAGAGAGAAACCATTCTCAGCTTTCATCCAATTCACATCGTGATGATACTCCTTGGATGTATGCTGATTAGCGCAAACGATGGTTCGCGCCCGCCTAGCCGAAACTGTCTGGAGCATGGCTTGTGTTGCCACGCATACTTGAATAGTTCCGGAATATTAACCGGATGCCCTTTCCTCACAAACACCAGTTGGGTGTTCGGTTAGGACTGACTGACCCTTGGCTGATCGACATTGCCAAGGAACCCTTGCCCTTTCAGTGGACGTGATTCTCACACGTCTAAGATCTTACTGTCGCCAGGATTTTCATTCCAGCTCGGTCCCTTCCTCCTTTCGGAGAAAGTTCTGTCCAAGCCGGACGCCTACCTACCACGACCTTTTGGGTCGTCTACGGTATCGGTGAATGATTTAGCCCCGTCCGTTTTAAGGACCCGCGCTCTTGACGGGTAAGCTGTTACGCACTTTTTAAAGGGTGGCTGCTTCTGAGCCTACCTCCCCGCTGTCTCTGGGCGCAGATACCTTTTGTCCGTTCACACTTAATCATTACTTTGGGACCTTAACCGTAGTCAGGGTTGTTCCCCTTTCGGATGTACACCTTACGCATACACCCCGTCTCCCGAGGTCTACGACGCTGAGTTCTTCGGAGTTGGACAAAGGACCGACACCTTTCGATGCCTTAATCCCCAATCCGTGGCTCTACAAGCTCAGCAGTCTCGCTCGAGGCTAGGCTTACGTCTACTTTGGTAGGAACCAGCTATCACCAGTCTCGATTGGCTTTTCACCCCTAGTCCAAGGTCACGCGAGCGTTTATACGCAGCACCGCTTCTGGCTTCCACAAGGTTTTACCCTCGCTTCACCATGCCCTGGATTAGATCGACTGGTTTCGGGTCGCATCCGAGTGACTCCCGGCGCTTTCACACCGTGCTCCTCATTGCTTGCGAGCATATTGCTTTCGCTTCGGCTTCCTCTTGTCGAGTTAACCTTGCCACGCAGATGCACTCCCTGGCACGTTATTCCAAACGTACGACACAAACCCGAAGGTCCGTGCCGTTCTATGTCTATGAGATTTCAGGCTCTTTTAACTCCCTGTTAAGGGTTCTTTTCAACTTTCCCTCACGGTACTCGTACGCTATCGGTCTTGAGACGTATTTACGGTTGGAAGCTAGTGCCTCCCAACTTCCTGCTCCGTATCCGGGGAGCAGTACTCAGGATACCTCCACAGCTTGCTTAGTTATCGCTACGGGGCTTTCACCCTTTGTCGCGGCACATTCCAGTGCACTTTGCGTTTCCAAGCGAGGCTTAAAAGGAGGTCCGTAACCCCACATTCCAGACAATTTTCATTGCCTGATTCGGTTTGCCGTTTGCGGTGTTCACTCGCTGTTACTAACCGCATCTCAATTGATTTCTTTTCCTCCAGGTAATAAGACGTTTCAATTCCCTGGGTTCCCTAACCTTTCGGTTTCAAGCGGAAGTCCGATTCGGAGATCCCCGGTTCAAATCCTGCATACGAATCGCCGGGGCATTTCGCAGTTAGCCGCGTCCTTCATCGGCGCCTCAAGCCAAGTCTTCCACCTCATAGAGTTATTTGTCACTTTAGGCCTAAATTACCTATAGTGTTAATGGCAAAGAAGCATTGCCTCTTTGCCATCTGGCGAAGAACGTTATCTTGATAGATTTCGTCCTTCGCCATAAGACCAGAGTTTGACTATGAACGGCCTCATTAACATGAAACTTCGAATTTGGTTTATGTTTAGGCCTTTCCACCGGGATCTCGCGATGACGATGGATTTCATCGAATGATTTGTTGATGAATGTGAACTGGACGCGTTACGCGTCGGGATGTTATCCGCGTCTTATTTATGCGGAGCCGCGCGGAGCGTCTAACTGGACGCGTCGGGATTGCCCGAGTTATACGAGGGCTCCCAAAAAATCCCGCAGATTTTTTGAGGATTTCAAATTCCCGACTGCACAAAGCACTTTTGGCGCCTTGCGCAATCTTTGAACTGGACGCGTCGGGATTTGAACCCGAGGCCCCCCGCTCTTTTGGAGAGCCTTAAGCTCAGCTTGCAAAGCGGATGCTCTACCGGTCTGAGCTACGCGCCCTTTTTTTTGTGTGTGATGCGGCTAGTGCTAAGCACTGGCAGCATTTCGTGGGGTCGCAGGCCCCACCCGATTTTTTTTGATCAAACTTTTTTATAAAAGTTTGCCGTGTGTGAGCTACGCGCCCTATGATATTTTGTGAAAATGAAGAGGAGTACCTTAAACTGTCTAATGAAAATATAAAATAAGGAGGTGATCCATCCGCAGGTTCCCCTACAGATACCTTGTGACGACTTAGCCCACCTCACTGATCTCAGGTTCGCGACGTTTACTCAACGAAGCTCACCTGAAACCTGCTCGGTTGGCTTGACGGGCGGTGTGTGCAAGGAGCAGGGACATATTCACCGGAGCATGCTAAACTCTGATTACTAGGGATTCCGATGTCATGAGGGCGAGTTGCAGCCCTCAATTCATACTAGGGTCGTGTTTCGAGGCTTGGCTTCACCTTTCGGTGTTGCATCCCATTGTCACGACCATTGTTGCGCGCGTGTAGCCCAGAAGATTCGGGGCGTACAGACCTACCGTAGCCTGCACCTTCCTCCTCCTTTCGAAGGCAGTCTCCACAGTGTGCTCGCTCATCCTTGCGGACGCGTTAGCAACGGTGGATACAGGTCTCGCTCGTTGCCTGACTTAGCAGGACATCTCACGACACGAGCTGACGACGGCCATGCACCACCTCTCGGCTCGTTGGCTAAGCCCTTTAGACTGAGCTTCAGCCTGCCGGCGCCTCTGGTGAGATTCTCGGCGTTGAATTCGATTAAACCGCACGCCGCACCCCTTGTGGTGCTCCCCCGCCAATTCCTTTAAGTTTCAGCCTTGCGACCGTACTTCCCAGGTGGCATGCTTAACACCTTCGTTTCGACACTACACAATCTCGAAGATTGTGTAACATCTGGCATGCAGCGTTTACGGCTAGGACTACTCGGGTAATTAGTCAAGCGACTTTCATATTCCCTTGTTTTTTATCTCACATTGTAGTTTTTCACGATCTTGTGAGACTAATTTCCAAGGATTTTCAAAGAAAATCGTTGATATCTAATCCGGATCGCTCCCCTAGCTTTCATCCCTCACCGTCGGATCCATTTTAGGAGACTGCCTTCGCCATTGGTGGTCCTCCTGAGATTATCACATTTTACCGCTCCCTCAGGAATACCGTCTCCTTCCCCTGGTCCCTAGTTCGGTAGTCTACCCTGCACGCCGTTCCGTTAAGCGAAACGATTTCACAGGGCATTTGCCGAACCGGCTACGAATGCTTTAAACCCAATAATCGTGGTTCCCACTTGTGGCGCTGGGGTTACCGCGGCGGCTGGCACCAGTCTTGCCCACCACTTATTCCACCAGGTTTTTGCCCTGGCGAAAAGCCTACGGATAAACCGTAAGCACTCAGAATCCCCTCGTCACACTTTCGTGCATTGCGAAGTTTTCGCAACTGCTGCACCCCTTAGGGCTAGGACCAGTATCTCAGTGTCCTTCTTGGGGCAACCACTCTCATGGCCCCTACCCGTCTTAGGCTTGGTGAGCCATTACCTCACCAACTACCTGATAGGCCGCCGACCGATCGTGAAGCGCCGAAGCTTTCTGGAACAATAGGATTGCACACATTGTTCCCTACCCGGTATTATTCTCAGTTTCCCGAGGTTATTCCGGACTTCACGGGACGTTATCGACGTGTTATTAAGCCTTCTGCGTTGTCTTACGACAAGCACTTGCATGTTTTAACCGGATTCTGATAGCAGCAACCTCCTGCAGGATAAACAGGTATCGAGCAGTTGGTTAAATTATGGACATTACGAAAGAACCCGATAGAAATCGGGAGCCTTCGCGTATTTCCCAGTCGAGCTATTCTCGACATAACCACTTATTGGTCGCAAGTTAATCACATTTGATTGAATTGACAGATTTAAGGTACTTCCTCATACTCAACGTTTTGTTGAGTACTCACTCTGTGAGCTTGATGTGCTCCCTCAGTTTCCCGAGGACGTTTAGAACATGCTGGAGAATGTACCAGCTTGGAGATGATTTTTGTTTGTCTCTGGGGGGTATATTTAAAGCTTGCGTTTTTTTCGTCGAGAAATGTGGCAAAGTGTATACTATTTATGCCGCTGCTCTTGCTGCTCGCTTACGTTTTTCTTTCTTGATACGCTTTCTCTGCCATTTCCAGCGCATCTGCCTTTTTTTCTTCCATCGTCTAGAACTTCTCTTCATTAAAATGCGTTCTTCTTGAACTGCTTATAAAGATTTCGCATTGCGGACGATTTGGCGCTCCTCGCGATACGCTCCGAGCTCCGCTCAGTCGCGTTCGTTCGTCGGATGATTAAAAATTTCAGGTTAAATTTATATACTGCAGTATATAATTCTGGCTTATGGATTCAGTAAGAAGCAACTCATAATTGTTCTCTTGCTAGTTTTTTCTCTATGACGAACAACTTGAAAAAAGGACACGAGAATGTTTTGCGTGAATCTTATGAGCCTGAGGGCTTGTCCATTAAGGGTTATGATTTTAATTTGGGTGTTGATTATGATAAAATCATTGATTCTTTTTCTTCTACTGGTTTTCAGGCATCGCATTTGGCAAGGGCTATTGAGCTCGTCAGGCAGATGAGGAAAGATAAGTGCACGATTTATCTTGGTTATACTTCAAACATGGTTACTTCTGGTTTGCGTGATGTTTTCAGGTATCTTGCCGAGCACAGGCTTGTTGATATTATTGTGACGACTGCTGGTGGTGTTGAGGAGGATATTATCAAGTGCATTAAGCCTTTTATTCTCGGTGATTTTGAGGCTTCTGGTGCTGAATTGAGAGAAAAAGGCGTTAACAGGACTGGTAACATTTTTGTTCCGAATTCGAGGTATTGTGCTTTTGAGGATTGGCTGATGCCTTTGCTTGATAAGCTGGCTAAGGAACAGCGCGAGTCTGGTCATATTATTGCTCCTTCAGAGTTTGTTGACAGGCTGGGTAAGGAGATTGACTGCAAAGACTCGATTTATTATTGGTGTCATAAGAATAACATTCCTGTTTTCTGTCCTGCTTTGACTGACGGAAGCATTGGTGATATGATGTATTTCTTCAAGTTCAAGAATCCTGATTTTGCTGTTGATATCGTGCAGGATATGAAGAGGTTGAATGATTTGACTTTTGATGCTAAAAAGACTGGTTTGATTATTTTGGGTTCTGGTGTTGTCAAGCACCATATTCTTAACACGAATATGATGCGCAACGGCTGTGATTTTGCTGTTTACATTAATAATTCTCAGGAGTTTGACGGCAGTGATGCTGGTGCGCGTCCTGATGAGGCGGTTTCCTGGGGCAAGATTTTGCCTGAGGCGAGAAGCGTTAAGGTTTTCGGTGATGCTACTATTTTGTTTCCGCTGATTGTTGCAAAGGCTTTTGTGAATAGATAATTTTATTAACTTGTTTTTATTTCATTTTGTTATGTTTGAGATGATGATGCAGAACAATTCCGGTTTGTGGGTATTTCTTATTTTTGCGCTGATGTTTGTTTTCTTTGCAGTCATAATCTGGACGTTTGTTTTCTGGATTTGGATGATTATCGATTGCGCCAAAAGAAAGGGTCTTTCTGACAGCGAGCGTATTGCCTGGATTTTGGTGCTTGTTTTCCTGCAGGTTTTGGGCGCGGCCATCTATTATTTTGCTGTGAAGAGAAAGTAACCTTTTTAAACGCCCAGACTTCTCGATGATTTATCGCCGCGGTAGTATAGTCCGGTCAAGTATTCGGCCCTTTCGTGGTCGCCAGCTTGTGCTGGCCAAAGCAAGGCTGAGACACGGGTTCGAATCCCGTCCGCGGCACTTTATTTTCTTATTTTGCAACTTTTCCTTCAGGGATTCGAACCCTTGGGTTCGTCGCGCGGAACGAAGTTCCGCGGGAACTCGCGAAAGCTTTGCTTCTGCGAGTAATCCCGTCCGCGGCACTTTATTTTCTTTGCGAGTTGTTTTTTTCTCTTGTTTCCTTACTCTTCACTATTTTTCTTGCCTTTTGAATTCATATGATTTTTCATAGTCTTATTCATATTCTTTTTAATATTCTTATTCATAAGATTATTCATGGGTCGGAAAAATCAATAAAGGCAGGACTAGTATACCATTTTCCACACCACAAAGTTTATAAATGCCTGATATATTTTCATATGAAAATTCAGTAAAAAGAGGTTTGAGTGATTGGCTAAAGGAATAACGCGCAAGTTACAGAGGACGCCAAAGGATCAGTATACGTTGACGATTCCGAAGACGTTAGTCCGGATTCTGAATTGGAATGATAAGGATGAGATTGAGTTTGGTTTTGAGCAGAACAAGCTGACTTTGAGGAGGGTGAAGAAGCAATGAAACGCTTTGCTCTCCTGCTGATTGTTTTGCTTGCAGTATCTGTATTTGCAGACTACGCTACAAATGTGACTGTTGTTGAAGAGGTTGACAGTCCTGCTGTTGCGCCGGTTATTGATGACGCAATTGATGAAATGGTTGATTTGCTCGTCAACAACAGCACTGAGTCTTTGTTAGCAGAAGCGCCTGTGAACGAAAGTGATGCTGTTATTGTGAATGAAACTGTTGAAACCTTTGAAGTGAATGTGTTTGATGAGTCTTCTCTTGCTGATGAGTTGGCTGCGAAGGAAGTTCCTGTTGAAGTGCCAATTGTTGAAGAAGTTCCTGTTGTAGAACCAATTATTGAAGTTCCCGTTGTAGAGTCAGATAGTGTTTCAGTTGTTGAAGAAGTCGCTTCTCCTGCTGTTGCTCCTCTTGTTGATGATGCTCTTGATGTGATGGCTGATAGGCTTGTTGCAAATGAGTCTGATGAAGTTCCTGTCGAAGAACCAGTTGTTGAGGAAGGGCCTGTTGTTGAAGAAGTTCCTGCCGAAGTTCCTGTCGAAGAGCCTGTTGTTGAAGTTCCTGAAGAGCCAGTTGTTGAAGAAGTTCCTGTAGTGGAGCCTGTTGAAGAAATTATTGAAGAGGTGCCATTTGGTCCGACTGGCGGTGTTGTTGTCGAGCAGTCGGATAATGTTGCCGTAATCGAAGAAGTTACTTCTGCTGCTGTTGCTCCGATTGTTGAGGACGCTCTTGATAATCTTGTTGAAGATCTTGCTAACATAACCTCCGTGCAGACCGGGCAGCTCGTGAAACCACCATCCGAGCTGCCGGCCGTTTTTGATGCTGTGGGTAGGTCTGTTGATTCTGATATTGCTGTTTCCGGCAGTACTGTT
>JAPLZR010000126.1 GCA_026394935.1 Candidatus Woesearchaeota archaeon | reverse complement strand
CTCCTGTTGGGTCTGTTACTTTGACTTGTTTTGGCGTCATTGAATGCATTTTTTTGCCGTCGTATGCTGTTGCTCCTTTTGCTCCGTCTGTTATTACTACTGTTGGTATTTTTTTCTGTAATTTTTTCAGTAATGTTTTCGTGTCTGCCATTAGTCCTGTGAGTGCCTGTGCTTCTTCCTTGTTCAGTATGAGAATTTTGCAGGCGTCAAGTATGGGCTTGAGATATCTCATTCCTTTTTCTGCAATGTAAATGGACGGGTTGAACAATACTGGTATTTTGTGTTTTTTTGCGTATTGCGCGATTTTTCTCTGTGTTTTGTGGCTTTTGCCCAGCAATGTTCCGAAGTAGAACCATTTTGTCTGTAATTGTTTCCAGGGCACTTCTGTTAGCTTGTCGTTGTTTCCTTTGTATATGAGTATTGTTCTGTCTTTGTGGAGTCCTGTTATTATTATCGAGTATCCTGTTTGTCCTTTTCTGTTTGTTCCGATGAATTTTACTTTTTCTTTCACCAAAACTTTTTTGAGGGTGTCTGCGTTCAAATCTTTGCCCATCTTGGCTAATAGTGCTGTTTTGAATCCGAGTCTTGAGAATGATACTGATACGTTTACTCCTCCGCCTCCTGCTCCTGTGTGGAATGCGTTCAGCAGTATTTTTGAGCCTATTGGCAGGCATACGTCTTCGTGTTTGTGGATTTTTTCGAATTCCAGGTCTTTGCTTTCGCTTGATATAAAAACGTCCATTGATGCGCTTCCGACACATATTACGTCATATTTCATGTTGTTTTTACCTCGCGTACATCAGGATTGTGAGTGCCGCTCCTACTATTATTCCGAATGCAATGTATGATGTGAGCTGGATTGCTGAGTAATGGTGGGGTTTTATTTCGTGGATGTATATTTCCGGTTGTCCCAGATGCGGCTGTGTTTTGTGGGGTGTATTGATTATTTCCGGTTTGTGTTCGTCTGGCTTGAATGAGATTGGTGTCACGTTTTTTGTTCTGATTATGGTTGGCTGGTATGTTGTCGGCTGCAAATCTCTTTTTTGCGGTTTTGGTGATGTTTTTGGCGGCGGTCTTATGTTTGACACTGTCAGTTCCTGTATTCTTCTTTCTGTTATTGCTGCCATTCTTTCCCTGTTTTTTGTTGTTCTCAGAAGCACTGCGAGTTTTTGGTCTTGCAGGCAGTATTCTGTCCAGTTTGCAAAGTCGTTTTTGCCGTTATTCACGTGGTGGCTGAATATTTCTTCTTTCATTTGTTTGAGTTCTCTGCCTAGTTCTGCTATGTTCTTGATTCCTTTTCCGTTTTTTAGCCAGAACGTGTTTTCAGGCTTTACGTCTTGTAGCATGGTGTTTTGTCAGCTCCCTCACGAGGTGTTTTAGCAGTGCTCTTTGCGTGTCTATTCTGTCGTGCACGTGTCTCATTTCTTCTGCAAGCGTTTTTTCGCTGAATACGTGTTCTATCCAGTTTGCGAAGTGGTTTTCAGAACCGTTGACGAAGTTTCTGAATGCTTCTTCTGACATTGTTTCCAGTTCGTCTATCAGCTCGTATATGCTTTGCAGTTTTCTGCCGTCCTGCAGGTTGAAGCTGTATTTTTCCGGCGCTTTGCCTAGTGTTTTCTTTTCTATTGTCACGCTGATTTTCGG
The DNA here is from genome assembly GCA_026394935.1 of Candidatus Woesearchaeota archaeon. GTDB lineage: Archaea > Nanobdellota > Nanobdellia > Woesearchaeales > ARS49 > CABMGU01. The sequence goes on along the minus strand of JAPLZR010000126.1, from coordinate 569 downwards.
CACTTTTTGCAGTGTTTTTTTCACGTATTTCCTGATTTTTTGTCTGATTTTCGTTTTCACTTTTATCACCTTATCCATTTTTTTATTGAATCGAATAATCCTGGTTTTGCCTCTACTCTGTCTGCTATGTCTTGGAGTATGTTCATGTAGTTGATGAAGCACTCGTATGGTGTGTCGTATGGGTTGAAGTATTTGTGGACGTCTCCGTCGCTGAACCATTTTGTGCACATGTAGTAGAAGTGGTCGCTTGTTGTGAGTTTTCTCCATTTTTCGATTAGTTCTTGGTCGCCTGATGCGAGCACGTCTTTTCGAAGCTCATAGGCTTTTGTGTGTGCTGCTTCCTGCATTTTGTTGCCGAGCCATGCGCTCGTGTCTCTTTCTACATCTGCCCAGCTTATCGTGTTTGGCACGTCGAGTTCTTCTTTTGGTTCAATTTTTAGGAGTTCGCTTGGGTGTTGGAAGCTTATGTTGTGTTTTGCAAGGGCTTTTGGCAGGTGTTTCAAAAAGTTGAATATTCCTGTGTCGTGCCATTGGTGTTCTCCGAATGTTTCGTAGTCCATGAACAAGTT
>JAPLZR010000017.1 GCA_026394935.1 Candidatus Woesearchaeota archaeon | reverse complement strand
TCACGAGGCAGAGGGTATTGAGGAAAAGATCGGAAATACTTTGGTTGTTAATGTTGGAAAGAAAGGCAGGCTTATAGAGCTTTAAGTTCTTCACTGCTTGAATTCTTGATGATTGGCAGGAATGTGATGTGTGGGTATTTGTTCAGCAGTTTTTCAAAGAATTCTGCATTTTGCAGGTATTTCTCTCCTTCTTCGCCGGTGTAATGTAACGCGCAGGTTTTTTTGCCCATGACTTGCTGGTGCAGAAAGACAACGAGTCCTTCATCAAGGTCTTTATCGTGCAGGCAGATGCGGTTCTTTTCAAGTATGTAGTGTATGCTTTCGTGGAACAGTTTGTGGAATTCCTGGAATTGGTGTAATTTGAAGCCGAATGGAAGCAGTCTGTCTAGAATTGGTAGTTTTGCAGTGGCCAGCGGGCACGTGTTTGTGAGGTTGTTTTTCACGATTTTTTCATAGGTATTGTGGAGTGACCACCACGTTTTTTTGTTGTTTCGCAGGTATTCGACAACATCTTTCATTTCTGGAGAACTGTTTGTGTCTTTGCTGGACGCAGCTGAAAGTATGTTCTCAATCTGGATAACGTCTTCTTTTTTTATTTTTGACAGTCCGGTTGAATATTTGAATAGTTTTGAAATTTGGTGTTCTTGTTCTTTGGAATCAAAATTTTGCAGGATATTTTGAATGCTGCCGTTTACAAAAGTTGCGAACAAATCAACTTCGTCTTGGGAAAGTGTTTCAGAATATCTTATGTTTGGCTTTAGTGGTGGAAATAGCCAGCATAATCTTGAGATTCCGCGTAAAAGCGCCTCACGCATATCTTGTGAGGTTCAGGAAGGCTTTAACATTGTTCTTTAGGGCCATGACGTCGTCCTTGACTCCGCGTTCGAATCCTGAGACAAAAGGAGTGTAAAGGTATTTTTCAAAGATGGTGCGGAGGGTGTAGAACACCGGCTTGCTTTCCCATCTGTGTTCGTAATCGGTTTCCAGGATTCCGTCTATTATCATGATCATTTTTCCTTCTTGTAGTTTGACTTTTTTGCCGTCGCGCTCGACTATTGCGTCTTTTACGTCTGTGAACTGCATTCGGATTTTGATGATGCTTTTTGCGTAATCAGTGAACTTTTTGAAGGGTTCCATGTCAAAGTCTATGACTTTGCCTTCTGGTTTTGTGGCTTCTCCGTGTTTTTTTTCAATGAGCCAGTATCCTTTGTCAGTTGCCCATTGTTTTAGTACGTCGAATAGTGCTTTTGCTTCGAATAATCCTTCGTAATCTAGTCTTTCCTTGTCCACGACAATCATTCGTTCTGCCATTAGATTACCTCTTCGCCAAGCGTTTCTTTTATGACTCTTGCGAGCTGGCTGGCTTTTAACAGTACCATATCTTCCCAATAGTCGTCAATCTTGTATTTAATTATATGCTTCCTGTAAAATTCGTCCAGGGCTTTGAGGAAGTTCTTCCATGGAGCTGGTCCTTGGAATCTTTTTTGCCAGTCAAATTCAATCACTGGGATTATTTCTATTTGCAGTTGTGCTTCCTGCATTTTCATTTTTTTGCCTTCGTGGATGATTTCAATGTCTCTCATGTTCATTGCTCGTATCATGACGTCGATGTGGTATTTTACGTATTCGGTGACTGTTTTTTCTCCGTGTATTGTAAGTTCGTGCTCTACTCCAGTTGGTGCCGGGAATTTTTGTTTGTAGATTGGGACGTTTAAGACTTCAAAGTCGTCATCAATGAACCATTGTCGTACTTTCTGCAGCAGTTCGGCATAATTGAAGAAGCCTCTGTGTTTGATGTAAGTGCAGGGCAGTTGGTATTTTAGTGGCATGTGTATTACTCCATTGTTCTCTTCAGGTAGAAGTCGCCTGCTTCCTTCACTGGCATGAACGTCTCAAGCTTCAGATAGTTGAATATCAGGTCTCGCAGTCTGTATGCGTCGTTGTAAAGGTTTTTGCGGTGCATCAGGATTTTTTGTCTCATTACTCTTTTTGTGAGTACGCTTTTTATGTGTGAAAACGGCCAGGCGGTCCACTTTTTGTCAGCGTCTATCACTATCTGTGCGCGGGCGAGCAGTTCGAATTCGCATTTGTCTGCTTTTATTTTCTGTCCTTTCCAGGGGACTTCTATTTCTTTTAGGCCTATTAGTTTCCAGTCTAAATCCATTACGTAAGTTATGAGTGACGGGCCTGGACCTGCTCCTGGTGGTTTCTTTGTCATGCGCCATCTTATCCATATTTCTTTTCCCATTGTTGGATTGTCTCTTTGCACGTAGAATGTTTCAGGGAAGTACATTTCTTCTCTTGGTGCCCAGTCTTCTTCTACAACCCAGTCGTGTGCCATGAGGTAAACGTACATCATATTGTACGCGTCTCGGGTTCTGAGTCCCCAGTCCGCGACTTTTATCATCTCTTTATCAGCAAACCTGTGCTTTATTGGCATTGCCATGCGGGTTTAATAAGAACGGGAGTTTATAAACGTAACGGGAGCAAATTTAATATAATCGCTCTATTCGCAACAGAATATGCTTGTAGGAATCGTTGGAAAGGCGAATGTTGGGAAGAGCACGTTCTTTAAAGCTCTTACTTTGGCTGATGTTTTGATAGCTGATTATCCGTTCGCTACTATTAAGCCTAATCATGGTGTTGCTTTTGTCAAGATAGATTGTGTTTGCGGGGAATTTAACGCTCAGTGCAATCCAAGGATGGGTATGTGTATGAATAAGAAGCGGTTTGTGCCTGTGGAAGTTATAGATGTTGCAGGTCTTGTTCCTGGCGCGCACGAGGGCAAGGGTATGGGCAACCAGTTCTTGGATGATTTGCGTCAGGCTGATGCTTTTATTCATGTTGTTGATATGAGCGGAAGCACGAATGAGAAGGGTGAGCCTATTCAGCCTGGCAGTTATGATCCTGCTTTTGATATAAAATTTCTTGAGATCGAGCTTGATATGTGGATTTTGAGTATTATCAAGAAGGGTTGGGAGAAGTTTGCAAGGTCTATTCAGCAGGAGAAATTGAACGTTATTCAGGCTCTTGCTAAACAGCTTTCAGGGTTGAGGGTTACAGAGGTTTTGGTGAAAGATGCGATTGCTTCTTTGAAGCTTGATTCTGAAACGCCGATTAGCTGGACTGAGGAAAATCTTCACCAGCTGGCTATGCTGATTAGAACAAGGACTAAGCCAATGCTGATTATTGCTAATAAGATGGATATTCCTGCTGCTCACTCTAATCTGGAGAGGTGCAGGGCGCAGTTTCCTGAATATTTGATTGTGCCTGTCAGTTCAGAATGTGAGCTTGCTTTGAAGGAAGCTAATAACAAGAAGCTTATCAATTATCTTCCTGGCAGTTCGAAGTTTGATGTTATCGGGCAATTGGGTGATAAGCAGAAGAATGCTTTGGATTTTGTGCAGAAGTTCCTTGACAAGTATGGCAGTACTGGTGTTCAGGAAGCGATTGATACTGCTGTTTTCCAGCTTTTGAGATACATTACCGTGTTTCCTGGCGGTGTTGGCAAGCTTACTGATAGTCAGGGCAGGGTTTTGCCTGATTGTTTCCTGATGTCTCCTGGCACTACAGCGTACGAGTTTGCTGCAAAAATTCATACGGATTTGGCGACTAATTTTGTTGCAGCGATTGATGTTAAGACCAGGAGGAAGATTGGCAGGGATACTGTGTTGAAAAACAGGGATGTTGTTGAGATTCTAACTTCTAAATAATTCACACATCAATAATTCCAAGTGCTTTGTCTATGGTAAAATAAGCGATTACTTTGTTTTTTCCGAGTTCTTTTGCTCTGTACAGTGCCCTGTCTGCTTCGCGCACGAGTGTTTCTCTTGAGAGGGAGCTGTTCATGCACGTCATTATTCCTATGCTTATTGTGAGCGGGCAGGTTTTTTCTATTTCTGTTCTGATTTTTTCAGCCACTTCTTTGGTGTTTTGCTGGTTTGCTGGTATGACCATCATGAATTCTTCTCCTCCGTATCTGCAGCTGATTGATTCTTTTGGTGTTGCATTTTTTATTATTTCTGCGACTGCTCTGAGGACTCTGTCTCCTTCTGGGTGTCCTTGTGTGTCGTTGTATTTTTTGAAGTTGTCTATGTCTAGCATCATTACGCTGATTGGTTGCTGGGTTTTTGCGAGTTTTGTCAGTACGTCATCAAATCTTTTTACGAGTTCTGAGCGGTTGCTTAATCCTGTTAGCGCATCTGTGACTGCTGATTCGTGCACTTTTTCGTATTGTGACAGGCGCGACAGTGCTCTTGTTAGCTCGTATAGTACTTCTGAAATGTCCTCGATTGGCGGAGTTTGTTCTGAGTAAACCATTACATAGCCGATTAGTTCTCGGTTGAAGACGAGTGGAAATCCTGTTGCGCATTTGTGTAGTTTTTCCCTGTCTTTTATTCCGTCCAGTAGGAAGTCCGTCAAAACATTTTGTATTGTGCATGTTGTTTTTGTTCCTTTGACTTGCGCGACTATGCGTTGTTCTACTGCTTTTCCTGCTTCTGATAAATCGAAGTGTCTTGCGTATTTGCCGTATGCGGAGATGAACACGTTGTTTAGTTTGAATTTGTATGCCAGGAACTGTACTGCCGTAAACAGCGCTTTTTCAGCGTCTTGAGAGTGCCCTATTGCTTGTGAGAATTCCAATAAGAGTTTGGAGCGGTTGAGTGCATCGTTGAGGGTGTGCGCGAACCTGCCTGATATTGCTGCCTGTTTTACTGACATTTCTGCTAGTTCTGCGTAATTTTCTTTCCATGTTGGGAGTTTTTCTCTTGCGTCTGCCAGTTCTTCGTCGAATGTATGTGTTTCGTCTATGCGGAATGGTCCGGCGTGTATTTTTGCTCCGTCAACTTCTACGCTCACATATCTGATTCCTGGCGCTTGTGAATATGGCGCATCTGTTTTTCTGTTGCGTAGTTCCTGGAAGAATGATAGTTTGCCGAATACTGCCTGTTCGCAGACTATTGGAACTTTTAGTTTTGCAGCCAATGATTCCATTAGTTCGCGCCAGATGTCTGTTTTGACAAATGTTGGGAGCATATCTTTATGTAAAAAACAAAAGTTTATAAATACCTGCCCTTGCCGTCAACATGGACGGCCATAGGGGTTGGGTTCCACCCGGTCTCATTCGAACCCGGCAGTTAAACCAGCTTCCGTAACGGTGTGTACTCCATTCCGGGGGAAAACCGTTAAGCTGTCCTCCTTTTTTATTTCTATCAAAATCGTGCTGGCTTGTTCTGCGCTGGTGAATTTCTTCTCTTTTCGCAAGTACGGGTGGAAATAAATTCAGAATAATCGGGTCAGAAAGTGAACTTAACTTACTTCTACATCAACATCGTTTGTTTTCGGATTTAAATCCTTAATCTTAGGATGCCCCTTCAGTTTTGCTTTTATTTCCTGCAAAGAAAACTTCGCTTTTGCCTTGTTTAGTTCTTCAAGAACATCTTTCAACTCCTGGTAATGTTCGTAAACAAGTTCTCCTTTGCGCTGGAGTTCTAGTGCTTCTTTTTCCATTGTTTCAATGTTTTTTGTTTGTATGTCTATTATTTCCTGTATTTTTGCTTTTTTTGCTTCAAATGCTTTTGAAATCCGCTGTTCTTTTCCTGCTGCGAGTGTTTTTGAGAGTCTTGCATCCAGTAATTCGGAAAATGAGGTGAATGCTTCGCCTGGTTCTTTGAATTGTTCGAGTTTTATCGGGCTTAGTTCTCCTGAGTAATCGCGCGGGCTTGATTTTTCTTTCAGCAATGATTTGTAATCTCCTCTGGCTATTATTTCTCGTGCCAGTAATTTTCCGAAGCCAAGGCTTGCCAATGTTTTCTCGTCGTTAGGAATCTCTTTGAGCTCGAACAGGTTTTGCTTGGCTGGCGGAAGTTTGTATGTCTGTCCTCTTCTTATTTCTCTGTCTTTCCATGCTCTTTCTTCTTTTGCAGCCAGTATTTTCTTATCTCCGTCAGTTAGGATGACGTTTCCGTTTGAGAACAATTCAACATAAAGATAATATGTTTCTTTTTGTGTTTGGAATGTGAAGCGCGCGATTCGTTCGCTTCCTATCTGTTCGAGCTTTGTTAGTTTTTTGCCTTCCAGGTGCCTTCTTAGTAAACTGCACAGTCCGGAGATTGATTCCGCTGCTGGTTTTTCTTTTGCAAGCCACATTGCTTTGTCTGTTATGCATAAAAAGATTTTTCCAGCGCCTGATTTGTGCAGTTGTAATAGCAGTCCGTTTGGTGCATAAATGTTGTCTACCCTGCTGCCTATGCAGGTTTGTAGTTCTTCTATGAGAAAGTGCAGTTCTAAAAAGTTGAGTTCTGTTTTCATTGAAACTAAAACTGCAGATATAGGATATAAAGTTTTACTTTTCCAGTAGCATGCCTATTACTGCGCCGTAGGCTGGTCGTGTGATGAGCACTCCGATGGTGACTGCGAGAATGGTTGTTATTGCAAAGCCTTTCAGCAGTCCTGCTCCTGCGAACATCAGTGGTATCATTGCTACTACTATTGTCATGTATGCGCTGAAGATGATGAAGAATGCTCTTTTGATTCGTTCTTTCCAGTTATAACTGCCTTCTGTTCCTCCTTTGGCTGCTTCGTCTGTTATGACTATTTGGTCGTTGACTCCGGTGCCGACTGCAAGAATGAGTCCTGCTATTGCGGATAAGTCAATGTTCCAGCCGATTAAAGATGCCATTGCGAGTGTTAGGAATATTTCGGATAGTGCGGTAATCATGATTGGAATTGATATTATGATTTTGCGGTAGACAATCATTAATACGACTGCAACACCTAGAAGTGCGAGAAATCCTACATAAAACGCGTTTTTTAGGAATTCTTTGCCAAGGATTGGGGAAATGTTATCGATTCGTTCAATTTCAATTTTGACTGGCAGCGAGCCTGTGATAAGTATTGTTTGCAGGCGTTTCATGCTTTTTAATGTGTTTTCCATGGCTGCTTGTTCTGAGGCTCCGTTTCCTCCGCCTGTGATTGCTATGTCGGTTGTTGCTCTTCCGCGTAGTTCTGCCGCAATGCTTAATCTGTCAACTTCTTGGTCATCAAGGAATAGTATGAGCTGTTCTGACAGGCTTCCGCTTATGACTTTGAGGTCTTTTGTTAAGTCTGCCTGGCGCTGTGCTGCTTCTGGGCTTAGTGTGATTGAGAATTGGAAGGCGCATCCCCATCCGTCCTGGGTTTTTCCGCATCCTCTGTTTGGGTCGATGCCTGAGCATTGTGCAGTTCTGCAGACGTATGTGATGTCATTTCCGCCTTTGAAGACTGAACCGTTTCCGATTTTTGCTTCAAACTTTCCTTGTTTGCCGAGCAGTCCTCGTACTTCTTCTTCTGTTGCGCCTGCTATTTCAACGAGTATGAATCTTTTGCCTCCTAAAAAGTCAGGGCTGTCTGATACTTCTGTGACAACAACGTCGCCAAGTCCGTAAACATTAAGTCTTTCTTTTAGGGAGTCGACCATTAGAGCGAGTGTTTCTTTGGAAACGTCTTCTGCAGGTCTTAGTAGTACTCGTGTGCCTCCTTGCAGGTCTAATCCTTTGCGCAGGTTGCTTGTTGGAGCAGGTCCTATGCTGAAGCCGAGGGGCTCAACGCCTACAACCTCCGTTAATATCTTTGGCTGTTCGACCTTTTTCTCAACTGTCTTGTTTACAAGAGTTTTTGTTCCGTTGATTGTTTCGTTGACTTCTTTTGTTTCGTTAATCCAGAAAATTTCTGTTTCGTTGAGAATGGTTGTGCGGATTTCCGGTTTTGTTTGTAATTTGTACGTGTTTTTGTTTGTTTTGACTTGGATTGTTTGGTCAGGTTCAAGTTTTGCAGTAAAGTCGTAGTATGCTTGCATGTCTGCTATTGGTTTGTTGTTCATGGCGATGATGCGTTCGTGAGCCATTGGCGCCAGGTTTGCTTTTGGCGGCTCAATGCCTGCCAGTTCTGCACTGCTGTTTCTTGCGATTGCCTTGATGGCGACGCCTTCGTTCCACGGATTTGGGTTGATGGCAAAGAAGCCTAGGACTAGGCAGATTATCAGAATCATTACTCTGAAATTCCAAATCAGTTTCTTAATTTCTGCCATCTTTTCTCTCCATGTACCATCTAAGGACCCCTGCGTTTTGGAACCAGGTGTAAATGAGATCAAAACATAATCCTATTACTGTGATGAGCATGATGTCTCTGATGATTTCAGATTGGGTGAAAATCAAGCCGATAATGCCTGCTACCAAAGCAGTTGCAGTCATGGTAAGCCCTGTGCGCAGTGCGCCAACAGTGCGTTCAAAAACAGTGCCTCCCTCTCCTTTGCGTTTCAAAACTTTGGTAGTCAATAAAATATCAGTGTCAACAGAGTAACCTATCAGCATTAGCAATGCAGCAATGCCTGCAGTGCTCATCTTCATGCCGATTGTGCTTGTGACGGCAAGCGTTGAAATAATGTCAGATGCTGCTGTGAGTATAACGAACAGGGATGGCACAATTGAACGGAATGTGAGAAAAACTACGATTGACATGCAGATGAATGCGAAAATAAGGGCTTTTATTATTTGTGTGAAGAATCTTTGTCCAAGTCCGCTGCCCATGCTTTCAATGCTGTACTGTCCTTTTTCGAGCTTTATGCCCTGTTCTGGCAGGGCTGTTTCAAGTTCGTCTGCAGTTACATCTGATGCCTCTACGATTATGGCAGAGACCTTTCCGCTTTTTGTGATTTCACGGACGCTTATGTCTGCTTTGGGATATTTGTTTGTCAGTGAAGTTTCAATCTGGTGTATGTCAACAGCGTAATCAACCGGTATAGTCATTGTTATTCCGCCTTTTAATGAGACTCCTTTGGCAAAGAACTCGCCGGTTCGTGCTCGCGTGACGAAGAGAGCGCCTATGCATACTAAAAGAATTAGAAAGCTGAGTATCATTAATTTCTTGTAATGTACATCGTAGACTTTCAGTAGCGCTTCTTTAATCATTAAGAAGGCGGAACTGGGAGGGGTTTTTAAACATTATGGCTTTTTACTGCGGCGTTCACAAACCCGAAAAACAGTGGGTTTGGCTTTTCCAGTCTTGAGGTGAGCTCGTTGTGCGCTTGTGTTGCTACGAAGAATGGGTGTTTTGGCAGTTCTATGTATTCTACCAGTTTTTTGTTTTCAGAAAGTCCTGAGAATACCATTCCGTTTTTTTGCAGGATTTCGTGGTATGCCGGGTTTACTTCGTATCTGTGTCTGTGCCTTTCTGATGCTTCTTCTATATTATATAGTGATTGTACGATTGTTCCTTTCTGCAGTATTGCTTTGCACGCTCCGAGTCTCATCGTGCCTCCTTTTGTTTTTATGCTGCGCTGTTCTGGTATGTAATCTATTACTGGATGTTCTGTTTTTTCATCTATTTCAGAGGTGTGTGCTGAGAGCTTGCATACGTTTCTTGCGAATTCTACAACTGCGAGCTGTAATCCGTAGCAGATGCCTAGGAATGGGATGTTGTTCTCTCTTGCGTGTTTTATTATGCTTATTTTTCCTTCCACTCCTCTTGAGCCGAATCCGCCTGGGATTAAGACGCCGTCAACGCCTTTTAGCGAGTCAGCAACGCTTGTTTTTCCGTTTTCGATGTCTGTTGTTTCAATCCATTTGAGGTTGACTTTTGCGTTGCAGTGCGCGCCTGCGTGTGTTAGCGCTTCTATTATGCTTGCGTAGCTGTCCTTGAGTTCTGTGTATTTTCCGCAGACCGCGATGGTTATGCTGTGTTGTGGCGTTTTTATGCGTTGTACCAGTTTTTCCCATTCTGTTAAATCTTCTTTGAGCTCGAGTTTGAGTTTTTCTTTCAAAACGTCGAGCAATCCCTGTTCTTTGAACATCAGTGGGACTTCGTAAATGCATCCTATGTCTGTTCCTGTGATGATTTTGTTTTTGTCTATGTCGCTGAATAGCGCGATTTTTTCTCTTATTTTTTCTGGCAGTATGTTTTTGCTTCTGCAGATGATTATGTCTGGGTAGATTCCTTTTTCTCTGAGCAGGGCGATGTCTCGTTGTGCTGGTTTCGTTTTTGGTTCTCCGACGCTGTCCAGGAATGGGACGTAAGTGAGGTGTACATATGCTATGTTGTCTGGTCCGACTTCTTTTTTGAATTGTCTTGCTGCTTCTACAAACCATGAATTTTCTATGTCGCCTACTGTTCCTCCTATTTCTATTGTCATGATGTCTGGTTTTTCCTGCTGTGCGATTTCTTTCCACCAGGCTTTTATTTCGTCTGTTATGTGGGGGAAGATTTGTATGGTTTTGCCGAGGTATTTGCCTTCGCGTTCTTTTGCTATTACTTTGCTGAATATTTTTCCTGAGGTCAGGTTCCAGTCTGATTTGCAGGTGATTCCCAGAAATCTTTCGTAGTGTCCGAAGTCCATGTCGACTTCTCCGCCGTCTGCCAGTACAAATACTTCGCCGTGTTCTATTGGGTTCATTGTGCCGGGGTCTACGTTCAGGTAGCCGTCGCATTTTAGTGTTACAATTTTGTTGTTGTTTTTTAGGAGGCGCGCGATGGATGCTGTCGCTATTCCTTTTCCTAATCCTGAAAGAACTCCGCCTGTTACGATGATATATTTTATTGGCATACTTTGGAAAGTGTTGAGTGATTTAAAAAGATTGTTGTTAATTAAAATGGGTTGCGCAAAAATTATATACGTTTGCTTCTTTTTTTGTTGTTGTGATATCAATTTACTGTTCTGAGAAGCTTGACGGGATGGCTGCTGCTGCTATTGTGATGCGCCATGCTATTTTAAGCAAGCTTCCTGTGCACTTTGGCGGATTTCTGCATATTGATGCCTTGGAGGATGAATTGGAGGATATCGCGCGTGATGAGCACAAGCTTGTTTTCGTTCTTGATGTCAGTCTTTCTCCTGCTCATTTGATTTTGCTTGATAAAATAAATGAAAAAAACAAGATTGTTTATTGGAATACTCACGATGCTGAGAGTGTTGTTCCTCCTGCCAGGATGTTTGACCGCGCGTTGGGCAATCAGTGTTCTGCAGAGCTTGCTCAGCAGAGATTTTTGCCGAATGATTTGATAGCTAAAACTCTTGCAGAATTGGCTCATGAAGTGAAGTTTTGGCAGTTGAAGGATGAGCGTGCTTCCAAGCTGTCTGATCTTATTTCTGCCCAGTACGGCCCGATAGAGCTGATTGATAGTTTGGCCAGGGGTATTGTTTGGAATGACCAGTTTGAAGCTTTTCATAAGGAGCACATGAAAAGGAAGCTTGTTGCTTTTGATGAATTGCTGAGCTCGTTGGTTGTCAAGTCTTATGTGAATTATCGTTTTGGTTTTGCTGTCGCATCCTCGATTTTGACTACTGCGGATGCCTGCCAGAAAATTATTGATGGTCATGCCGGTGTTGATGTTGCTGTTGTTCTCTATCGGGATGGCAGGATTGGTTTCCGCCGCCGTGATGTTTGTGATGTTGACGTGAAGAAGCTTGCTGAATTGTTTAATGGCGGTGGTCGTCCTTTTGCTGCAGGCGCCAAGTTGACTTTGCAGGTTACTAAAGAGTCTTTTCCTGATGTTCTTTTCCATCTTGATGAGGCTTTCAAGAACTTTTTTGTTGGAAGAGTCGTAGATAATGTTTAAATAGCGAACAGCAGTTTTGTTTCTTATGATATTTACTTTGCGGGAACTGTTCGACGTTGTAGTTATGACTTTGGCAGTCGGCTATATCTTTATGGGCGTTTTCAAGACTCATGCGATTGGTTTTGATAGGCATACTTTCCTGCTTGCTTGTCTTGTTACAGCTCCTGCTTTGATTCTTCATGAGCTTGCGCACAAGTTTCTCGCGATTGGTTTTGGGCTTCAGGCGGACTTTCATGCTGCTTATTTCTGGCTTATTCTGGGTGTTGTTTTGAGGCTTCTTCACTCTAATTTTATTTTCTTTATTCCTGCTTATGTCAGTATCGCGCCTGGTCTTGCCCAAGCCACTCCTTTAACCAGCGCCGCTATAGCATTTGGCGGTCCTTTGATGAATTTTGTCTTGTTTGGAATTTCCTGGCTTCTTTTGCGTCAGAAAAAGATGAAGAAGAGCACGTTCGCGTTTTTGTTTATTACCAAGCAGATTAATCTGTTCTTGTTCGTGTTCAACATGCTTCCTATTCCCGGGTTTGATGGGTTGAAGGTTTATCAGGGCTTGTACCAGACGTTCTTCTAGAACTTATCTTATTATCTTGTACCACTGGAATAGCAGTCTGTCAACGCTTTTCATGAGTTCCATGCCTTCTCCGCTTAATGTTATGCAGTCTCCGTCTAATGTTATTTGTGTTGGAGCGGCTGAGACAAGATAGATGACTGATGCATTGTCTGCGCAGGTTATGATTGGCCGGTCTATGCAGGTGTCTGTTTCGTTTTTCGTGCAGGCTGCTTCTACAGTGAAGTTTAATGCCCGGACAACATTCAAGGTCAGCTCTGATGCTGCTAGTGCCAGATATGTGAATTCTTTTTTATTGACATCTGGGTCGAATGTTATGTAGATTGGTGATTTTTTGAAGCCTGTGAAATTGCCTTTTACGGATACATTTTCAGCTTGTTTTGGATTGAAGCGGAATATTGCCTCAAATAGTTGGTCGTCAAGCTGGATGTTTGTCTGCCATAGTCCGCCTACTTCTTCAAATTTGTAATAATTGTATTCCACAATGTTTGCTTTTGGTGTTTCTTTTTTCCATTGTCCGAGGGAAAAAACCAGGATTAGCGCAAATAATATGGTGCCAATAATCAGAAAATATAATGTCGGCTTGTTCAGTCCTTTTGGTTCTTCTGTTATTTCTTCATTCATGACATGACTCCGAGCAGGAAGTAGATGAACCTCTCGGTTTCTTTGTATACGTCAGGTGCGTCAACCGCTCCTAGGACGATGCAGTTGTTGCTGATGGTGATGCTTGACTCGTTTGCCAGTTGTAATTCAATTATTGGTTGTGCTGGTGTTGCGTCTGCGCAGGTTTTTTGCGGAAGGGTTGTGTCTGTGTTGTTTGTTAATGCGCGTTCAACTACTTTGTTTTGCAGTTGGACTTCAAAGTAGTATTGTGCTTCTGCGAGGTTTTGCGCCATTGTGCTTTGCGGGTCGTATGTGACCGTGATTACCGGCATTTCGAGTATTGGCTTGGCTTCTTCTGGTATTGTTATGTATTCAAGGTCTGCCGGGAAGAACAGGAATCCGTGTTCAGCGCCGTTTATTGTGGTGAAAAACTGGTTATTTTTCGCAACAAACGTGTGTTCGTTGTACTTTATTTTGCTTGCCGGTCTTATTGAGTCTATTACTATGCCGAATACGCTGAATATCATGATGAACGCAATAAACATTCCTATCCATACTTTTTTGTCCATACAACGAAGCTGGAGGCAAGGATTTAAAAGATTTGTGGACAAACCTTTAAATAAGCAGTAAATCGGGGACTGGCTATGAAATGTGATATTTGCAAGAAAACACTGGCTGAGACTTTCCTTAAGAAAATAGTTGGAAGTTATGTGAAAGACAAGAAAGGCGGGCTTCATCCTGTTTGTAGGGAATGCCAGAAGAAATTGCAGAGCAAGGAAGAATTGTTGAAGAATCTTTAAGTTTGCCCTTGTAGCTTAGATAGCAAACTTTTATAAAAAAGTTGCGACAACTTTGTTGTCGAAACTCCCGAAAAGCAAGGCTTTTCGATAGTTTGATCAAAAATACTCGGGTGGGGCATAAGCCCCACGACATACAGCAGATGCTTTGCATTGGCTGGTTCACAATCACGTTAAATTGCCCTTGTAGCTTAGTAGCCATAGCGGCGGTTTCGTATCTTGCAGAAAGAACCGCAGGTCGAGGGTGCAATTCCCTCCAGGGGCTTTAGTATTTTGTTCGTAATCATCTCTTTTTCTGTATTAACAATTATGTACATCTGCCTTTGTTTCCAGCGGAACTATCCCGCGGGCAAGTCCGCCGTAGTTGAATTTGGCGTTGGCGCCGATGCTGAAGTTGTTGATGGCGTAGATGAAGCCGAAGTCGAAGTAGACGACGCCCAAGTCTACAGGTCGGATAAGAGCTTGGTCTTCTCTGCCTTTCATTTTCTTCTCTATTTCGCTTTCTGTAAGGTCGTTTAAGAATCCGGTTTTTCTTCCTTTTTTCTGCATGTATGAAGCATAGAGTTCTGTGATTTCAGCATGTCCGATAACAGCAATTATGTCTGGATTGCTGCCGTATTCTGAGCGCTTCCCAGTTTGTTTCGTAGATGATTTTAAAGATTTTGTCTTGAATAGTGGGCTAACTCTTCCAGCTTCCATTGCTGATCTGATAAGCTTTGCCACGAGAGGGTCATTGCGGGGCATTACAAGCTCACGATCACTCCTGTGCGCTTCGTATCCTGCTTTTGCGAGTTCGAAACTTGCTTTCTCATCTGGCAATTCCGTGAATGCAGAATACCATCTTATTTCATCAAAATACTTGATGTTAACGGTGCTTGTTTTTTGATAGTCAGCACTGCCATCCAAACCGCGTCCAGTAGCTTTATCATCTTCGTAAAAAGCAATGAGTCCAACAATACTGTGGCCAAGGCTTTGCAGGAAACCGCCGCTTTTACGAGAAAACTCCATTGCATTGGGAGAATTTAGTTTTTCTGTTGAACTGCGAGCAAGACGAATAATGTTATACACGGGCACGTCAATAACCTCACAAGGCGGTTGAGGTCTGATCAGTTTCATGGTAAATCAAACGGCAAAAGAGCATTATTTAAAGCTTTGGGTCTTTCACTACTCCGAGGTTACAATGCTTGCGCCATCGTAAATCACACGTAAGTTTTTTATATATTGGCTGTCTTTAAGAGCACTATGACCATATCAAAAAAGGATCTTGAAAAGCTGAGAAAAGGTTATCGTGATGAGCTTGCTATTCTGGAAGAGAAATGCAAAGCCGGTAATGCGACCAAAGACGAATATGAACAGCTGAACAGATTCAGAAAAAAGATGAAGTAACTAGCATCTCGATATGCAGTTTTGCTTTACAGTATTGCAGTCTCTGGTGCATATTGGATAGAATAGTGGGACGCTGCACAGGTTGTTGCATAAGTTTGTTTCCCTGTCGCATCCGTTGATGCAGTTCTGGCGTATTCTTTCCTGTTCTTGTCTTCTTTGTTCTGCTTCTCTTTGTCTTTGCTGCATGATCTGAATTAGTTGCTTGTTCAATTCAGGATATTCTTTTTTGATAAGGCGTAATGGTGCTGCGCAAGCTCCGTTTCTGCAGCCTGCAGGGCATCTGTAACTTTGTGGTCCTTGGCAGGTTTGTTCTATTAGCGTGTTTTCGTCAGCACAGCGGTCTGGGGTTCTGTCTACAAATCCTGCGACTTCCGGGTTCATGCCTCCGTCGCTGTCAATACAGTCGGATCGGGTGCTGCCTGGTGCTACTTGCATTCCGCTGATTGTTCCTTGTATTGCTGTGCTTAGTAAGAAAATGGCTATGATTGCGATGATTGCTTTATGCTCAAATTCCAATTTATCACCTTTTTTCCTTATGTAGCGTGTACAAATATATAAAATTAGCTTTCAAGCATAAATCTTAAATAGTTCGTTGCTAACCTGTAATATAAAGAGGTGTTGTTATGGAAGAAAAAACTATTGTCCTTGTTGTTCTGTTCGCAGTTGTTGCGATAGGGCTTGTAGGGCTTGTTAGTTTGAATTCGCAAAGTGGAGCTACAGTGTTGGAGCGCAATTGCATGTGCAGCATTACAATGTATGGCATGTATGGCGGTGCTTTGGGTACGCAAAATCAGCTTCTTCGTGTGCAGACTGCGATGTCTCATACTGATGCGGCTTGCCAGAACCGTTGCGAGCAGTATTACTCAAGAAGCGACCAGTACTCAAGAACTGATGTTGTTGGTACAGCGGTTTAAAACGTACAATCGTATTAAAAGTACGTTATTTTTTTATCTTTGATTTGTTTTACTGTTTCTTAAGAGGAAATCCATATGAGGAAAGAACAGTGAATGGATGAGCACTGGTTGATGCGTGCGCAAACTCCCAGTGCAATACGGGCCTCGTGCTGAGCGCGTAGCTATATGCCTTGGCCCCTCCGCGTCACTGTTCTAATGCGAAGCATAGTCAGTATGTCGTGCCATTGTAGATGGCACTTGAGTAGTTTTGATCAAACTATCGAAAAGCCTTGCTTTTCGGGAGTTTCGACAACAAAGTTGTCGCAACTTTTTAACTAAAAGTTTGGCGACCTGCCTTGGCCCCTCCGCGTCACTGTCTTTTCATTATATTAGTTCGAGGAACGAGCGCGATAGAAGGGACTTCAGAGCGCATCGTGATGAGTGTCTAATTTCTAACGTGCTGCAAATATGAGAATAAACTTCTAATCTGTTGTAGAAATAAGACTGCGCTTTGAAAAGAATAAACTTTAAGAAAAAATTAAACTTGTTTTTTCTTCTGGAATTCTGTATACCCGCATCCGCCGCAGTACACTCGGTCTTCGTGTTGTGCCATGAAGAATCCTTGTCCGCATTTTGGGCAGCTTTTGTTTTTTCTTTCCAGTTTGTCGCCTTTCTTTTCGTATAGTTTCCACGCGCCTTTTTTTGGTGGTCCTTTTGGTGCTTTTTTTGCTTCTGCCATGTTCTCACTTCTTCGCAGGAGCTGGTGTTGCTCCTGGTTCTGCTTTCTTTTCTTTCTTCTTTGGTTCTATTTTGTCAAATTGTTCTTTTGTGTCGTAAGCGTATGCTTCAAATGAGGCTTTTCCTCCGCCGAATGCTCCGTATATGTGCCTTATTGCCACTAGTTCTGTTTGTACTCCTAATTTTTTGGCTATTTCTTCCTGTACTTGTTTGTTGCTCGGAGTTGTTCCTGTGAATGTTATGTCTCCTGTCAGTTCCTTTCTATGTAATAGCGGATTTATTTTTTCTTTTATGTTCAGTTCCATTTATGTCACCTTTATCGCGTATTCGCCGTCTGTTTCCACACCTATTTTTTTGGCTATGTCGCTTTTTTTGGCATCAATGATGAATATGCGTCCTTTCCAGTTTGTTACTGATTGTGTTGTTTTGCAGTTTGGGCAGTCTTCTCCTTCAAAGAAGAATTTGCATCTTCTGCATGCTTTTTTCTTGCTCATGCTTTCACCTTCTTCTTCTCAGTTTTCTTCTCTGCTTTCTTTTCTTCTTTTGGTGCAGCAACTGGTGCTTCTTCTGCCGCTATCCACTCTAGTTTTCCCAGTCCTGGCTGTCTCATAGTCAATCCTATCTTTGGATTGGTTACATCCTTGAACGATACTGCTATTACTCTTGCTCTGCACAAGTCTCCTACTCTTAGTGTTCTTTTGCTGTCTCTTCCGCTTAATGTTTTGTCTTTTGCAAAGCTTACGAAATCGTCCATTGTTTGTGAGATGTGTATCATTCCGTCTATTGGTCCGAGTGTGATGAACGCTCCAAAGTCTGCTATGTCTTTTATCTTGCCTGGTATGATTTCTTGGAGTTCTGGCTGGAATGCCAATAATTCAAAAGTTGTATCGTAGTAGCTTGCTCCGTCTCCTGGTATTATGATGCCTTCTCCTATTGCTTTGATGTTTGCAACGTCTATTATTACTCCTAGGTTCGGGTCTATCAGTCCGTCATACTTTTGTTTGACTGCTTTGAGCACTGCTTCGTTTACGTCAAATTCAAAGAATCTTGGCGGTACTCTTATGTGGTCTCTTACTTCTGTTTTGTAAAACATTTGGTCTCCATCAATAACGGTTGTTTGTAGAACCTCCGTTATCTCATCCTATTGTCGGTGAACCAAGGGGGTATTTAAAAAGGTTTCTAAAGCTAAGCCCCAATCACCGTCAGCCTGTTCTTTCCTCTCATTATGACGACATCTTGTTTTTTTCTTTTGAGTCTTTGTTTCAATTCTTTGTCCATTGTTGCTATGATGTTGTTTTCGTCTGCTTTGTCTAGAAGTAAATTGTCAGTGTGCCCTCCTTCTGTGGGTATTACGGTGACTCTTTTCGTCATTAGTATCATTTTTGCGAGTTTTGCTGCCTGTCCTTCTTTTTTGCCTCGCGCTATTATCTCATCAAGTTCTTCCATCGTCCTGTCAAGTATTGCAACTTCAAATGAGAAGTCCAGTATTCTCCTCAGCTCTTCGTGTATGTCTATCCTGTTTTTCGCGCATTCTACTAAAAAGTTAGTGTCGAGCAGTATGGTTTTCAAGGTTTGTCACCCAGGTTGTGATTGATGATAATATTATGCTGTACAATATGAACGCGAATGTCATGTCTATTACTGTTGTCATTGTTTCAATGTTGTGTACTGCAAGAATAAACACCACTGCTGCTGTTGCTATTCCTTTTGGCGCGTTTAGCGCCATGTAAACAATCTCGTTTGTGCTGTATTCTTTGTGTACGCTGAACCAGCATGATACAAATCTTATTGCCGTGTATGCTCCGAACAGTATTCCTGAGGTTATGAGGAATTCTTTTGTGTATGGTATTTTGATTATTAGTCCTGTGAGCATGAATACCAGTATGTACAGTGCTTTTGCGAGTACGCTTTCTGCTTGGAGCAGGTTTATTTTCTCCTTGACGTAAACATTGCCGAAGAATAGTCCGAGTGCAGTGACCGCCAGTACTCCCGAGCCCCCTAGATTCTCAGCTAATACGTAAGACAGTAGTGCTGCTACGATGACTGCTAGTGGCGAGTATAATTGTGTGTGTGCTTTTTGTACTACTTTGAATAATACTATGCCTACAAAGATGCCTGCTCCTATTCCTACTATGAATTTCATTACGAATGGTGTTGCTTGTTCTATTATTTCCGCCAGCATTGTTGTTTTGATGCTGTTCATTAAGTCTAAAACTAAGAATGGCAGGATTACTGTGAGTGGAGTGTTGAATATGCTTTCCAGTTTCAGGAGCGTGAGTGTTTTTGATTTTCCGCCGTACATCAGCATTACTTCTGGTGATGTTCCTGTCACTATTGCTGCCAGTAGCAGGCTGCTCCAGAATGGCAGGCTGAGTATGTAGTGTGCTGCTGCTGCGAAGAGTACGAGCGTGAATATTGTGTTTATGAATGTCAGGTTGATTGCTTTTGAGCTGAACGTGTCTAGTTCTCGTAACCGCAGTCTTGCTGTGCTGTCAAATACTATCATTGCCAGCGCGAGTATTGCTACGCTGGTGAGGAATACTGTTGGGAATTCTATGAGCGCTTCATTTTTGTATTGTATTGCTCCGAAGAGCATTCCTGCCAGTAATAGCAGTAGTACGTCTGGTATTCTTAGTTTGTTTCCTATCCAGGAGCACAATACTCCTGTGAATAGTAAGAATGCGATTGCTGTTGTTATTATCAGCGCTTCTTGCATTGTTTGTTATTTGGTTGGCGTCTATTTAAACTTTAGTTACCACTAAGCTTTTTAAACAGGCTTTCGTTTGTTTGGTTATGCGTTACCAATCCATTTTCCAGTCTGTCTTGAAAAACGTCATTCCTTCTGATGTAGAGCGTGCTAAAGTTCTCGGTGAGGTTAATGAGTTTCTTTCCCAGCTTAACAAGGAATTGAAGCGTCTAAAGTACAAGGCAACTGCAGTGCTCGGCGGCAGCTACTCGAAAGACACTTGGCTTTCCGGCGATTACGATGTTGACATTTTCGTTAAGTTCAGTTTTGCTCATCATAATCAGGTTTTGAGCAATTTGCTGGAAAAAGCTCTTCCTAAGTCTTGTGAGCGTATTCATGGCAGTCGTGATTATTTTTGGGTTAGGAACGGGATAAAGTATGAAATTATCCCTGTTTTGGACATCAAGAAAGCTGATCAGGCTGAGAATGTTACAGACTTTTCTCCTTGGCACGTTGCCTGGGTAAACAAAAACGGTAAAAACTTGAAAAACGACATTCGTCTTGCCAAGAAGTTTTGCAAGGCTAATTTTTGTTATGGTGCTGAGAGTTATATTCGTGGTTTTTCTGGTCACGTGCTTGATATTTTAATCGTGTATTACGATGGTTTTCTTCCTTTGTTGAAGGCTGCCAAAGTTTGGAAGCCTAAGGTCATTCTTGATTATTGTAATTTTTACAAAGGCAAGGCTCTTTTGATGATGAACAAGTCCAAGACAGAGGGTCCTTTGATTTTGGTTGACCCTGTTCAGCTTGGCAGGAATGCTGCTGCTGCTTTGACACAGGAAAATCTTGACAAATTCATTTCTGGTGCTAAAGATTTCCTGAAAAAGCCTTCTGTTGATTTCTTTGCTGAAAAGTCTGTTAATTTTTCAAAGATGAAAGGTCATCTAATCAAAATCTCAGTAAAGACTTTGCCTGATAAGGAGGATGTTGCCGGCACTAAGTTTGTGCGTGCTTTCGAGCACGTTCGTAATCAGCTCTCAGACTTTCAGGTTAAGGATTCTGGCTGGGTGTGGGATAAGAAATCTTCTGGTGCTTGGTGGTTTTTGCTGAATAAGAAAGAATTGCCTGCTATGATGGACTGGATGGGTCCTCCTGTGAAGATTCCTGATGCTGTTAAGAAGTTTAAGAGTATTTACAAGAAGACTTTTATAAAAAAAGGGAGAGTTTATGCTATAGTTAAGCGTGATGAAACCACTCCAGAGAAAGTTGTGAAGCGCGTGCTTAATGAGCCGTATGTTGGGGAGCGGGTGAGCGTATGAATATCTTGCTCTGGGCTGCCTTGTTGAGTTTGACTCCTGTTGGTGAGTTGCGAGCAGGCATTCCTGTTGCTCTTGCTGGTGGTGCTAACCCTTGGCTTGCTTTTGTTGTCTGCGTTATAGCAAACATTCTGGTGGTTCCGATAGTTTTCTTTTTCCTTGAGTTTGTTCACGTGAGATTATTGCACGTGAAATCGTATCAGTCTGCTTTTGACCGTTTTATGGAGCGCACGAGGGTTAAGGTTAAGCCTTATCTCAACAAATATGGCATG
The DNA here is from genome assembly GCA_026394935.1 of Candidatus Woesearchaeota archaeon. GTDB lineage: Archaea > Nanobdellota > Nanobdellia > Woesearchaeales > ARS49 > CABMGU01. The sequence goes on along the minus strand of JAPLZR010000017.1, from coordinate 3,847 downwards.
TTGGGTCTTGCAGTTTTTGTTGCAATTCCTATTCCTGGGACTGGTGCTTGGACTGCGTCTCTTGCTGCCTGGTTTTTGGGTATGAACTTGAAGAAATCGTTTTTGGCCATTCTTTTGGGTGTTGCTGTTGCTGGTGCTATTGTGCTTGGCGCTCTTCTTGGCGGCATTAAGCTGGTTGGCTGGGCTGTTGCTTAGTAATGTATATTTCTCATCACCAATAAAGTTTTATTAAGGTGTTTTTCTCTCTCTGTTATGCACGCCTTTGATTCAATCATCCCGTTTTTGTCCAAGCGTCTTGAACAGCAGGGCAGTGCTATCTTGTTTGGTTCTCATGAGCGTATTCCTTTGAAGAAGGATTCGTTTCAGGCTGTTCAGCCGGTTGTTGGTCCTCAGATGGTGTTTGTTGATGGTGGTAATGGCGAGATTTTGAAGGGTCCTAATGTGAGTGTTCAGTTTATTCGTTTGCATGCCTGTTGGTATGATCATAACGTGCGTGTTGACCGTGAGGTTAGGGAGTTTTTCCTTGTTGTCTCAGCTTGTCAGAAGGGTCTTGATCTTTGTTTTGATGCTGTTCTGTTTGATTCAAACGGCGTTGAAAAGGAAAGGCTGTCTTTTGATGCTACTGATTCTTTTTTGTGTTTTGGAGGCAGGCGTGCAGAGCCTGCTGTTGTTGCCGGTCATGTCAGGAAACTGTTGGAGCTTCGTTTTGCTGAGGAGTTGTGTAAGACTGGCATTCTTGTTCGTGATGGTGATTTGGAGGCGAGGGGAGAGGTAATGGAAGCTGTTTTGCGTTCTTTGCGCGCTGCTGCCCAGCGCAATGGAGTTGTTGTTCTTGGTTTGTCCAAGACTTCAACTTTATGCACTGATTTGGGTAATAGTGCTTTGGTTGCTTTGCGCAATATTGCTCCTTCTGGTTGTTGGTCTTATTATGCTGGTGGTGGTGTTGCTTTTGTGAAGCTTCATCCTTCTGCAAAGTACATTTTCAGGTGTGATGTTTTTCTTCATGACCGGGATTCTTTGCCGAAAGCTTTTTCAGCTCTTTCTGCGAATTCTGCTGACCCTGCCTTTCTTGGTTATCCTTATGGTTTGATTGATGCTGATAAGTTTGCTCAGGTAGAAAAGGATGAGCTTTCCCAGCTTCGCGCTCGTTTTGCTGTGCAGTCGAAAGAAGTGTTTAGCTCTGTTGAGGCTGCGTTGGATGCTCACGATTTGCTGAATACTTTTTAGAACAATCTTTCATAATGTTTCAATGAGCATAACTTGTCAGAGATTCTGTGCTGTCGTAAAGTTCCATTCATCTTTCTTAGAACGATGTAATTTGTGTTGCCTGAGACTAGCAGGTAGCCTCCTGGTTTGACGATGTCTGCTATTTGAGGCAGCCGTATTCTGATGTGTTCATTTGTTCGGTGTAAATGCATATAGTATAAATTATTCATGCAAAAGACTGCATTGAACGTATTGTCTGGAAATGGTGGTCTGAATCCGTCGCCGAGTATGAATCCGGCAGGCATTTTGTATTCTCTTCCTGAGCATTTTATGACGTGGTCTCCCAATCGGTCAAATCCCTGTCTTGCATTGGATATGCTTTCATCTGATAGGCATAAATTGCGGGGATTAATGTCTATTCCAACTATTGTTGAGTCTGGATACAGTGTGGCTAACTCAATCGTGGTTTGACCTATTGAACAGCCCCAGTCCAGTATTCTTCCGTGTCTTATTTTAGGCAGGTCTTTGTCAAAAGTTTTTCTTACTCTATCCGGGTATGTTCCGCCTGCAGTATGATATCCTGTGTCTCTTGCATACAGATGGGCATTGTTTTCAAGTATTTTTGTCAGCATGTTTTTCGTTCCACCTCAACCGTTTATAACCATTTCGGCTTATATTCTCTCTTGAGTAATAACATAGTTTTTTATCTGATTTTCTGATTATGCTCTTCCAGAGGTGATATTTTATGGATTCGAAAACAGGACATTGGGCATTTTTGATTGGAGTTGCTTTGGCAGTTATTGCTGGTTTTGTGCCTGCCTTGCAGAAGCCGTCAGTGACGTGGATTTTGGTGTTGCTGGGTTTGATTGTTGGTTTGTTGAACATTACATCAAAGGAGGTTCAGGAGTTCTTGATTGCGACTATTGCTTTGGTCATAGCTGCAAGCTCGGCAGTTAACATTTTTGCTACTGGCTCTGTGATGTATATGATTTTGGCCAACATAGTGACTTTTGTCTTCCCTGCATCTTTGATTGTTGCTTTGAAGGCAATCTGGCAGCTGGCTAGCAGGTAACCGCAAGCTTTTTATATTCTTTTTTTTTATCTTTATTTCTAGAGTGAGTACATGAACTACGACAGAAGACACATTGAAGCATTAAAAAAGAGGCACCACGTGCATCATTTTCCGTTTTTGAAGCTGTTTATGTTGCTTGCAGCGCTGGTTTTCGTTCTTGTATCAATTCGTTAATGTGCTATTCTTGACATCATTCCTGATTTCTTGGCGTGTCTGATTGCCCAGGCGTAGTAAGGCCATGCTAGGCAGAAGTATGTTGTTGTTATGAATAGCGCGTGCCAGAGTGTGCTGTTTGCGACTGGTGCGTTTGTGGCTATTGCTCTTGCTGCTTCGAATATGTGTGTGAATGGCATTATTTTTGTTATCCACCTGATTGCTTCTGGAAACAGTGTTGGGCTGTAGAATGGTGCTGAGAAGAATATGAATAGTTGCAGTATGCTCCAGCTCAAAAAACCGTATTCTCTTCCGACTAAGAGTATTGTTCCTGCTATGACTATTGAGAGTGCTAGTGAGCCTAGGAGCGCGATTCCTGCCAGCATTGCTACGATTTTTATGTTTGCCAGTAATGGTGCTCCGAACGCGTTTGCTACTATTAGCAGCATTGTGCCTATTACGATTGCTATTGTCGTGCTCGTTACTAATTTGGCGATAATATACTCGAATTCTGATACTCCTGATACTAATATGTGTTTGATGTTGAAGCTCCACAGGTCTTCCATTATGAGGATGTTGGCTTGTTGTTGTGCTAGTTGGCAAAAGCTCCAGAACATGTTGACTACGAGTACGATTAAGCCTGCTTGTATTGCGTATTGTTTGCTCTGCAGGCTAAAAAGTCCCCATATGAGTACTGATGTTAAGGGGAAGTATGTTATTTCCAATAGTCTCCATTTGACGCGTTTTATAACTACTGCGTCGTTTTTTATTAGTGATATTATGTTGTTAAGTTTCATGTTCTCCGAGTACTTTTATGAAATAGTCTTCTAGTGTTGGTTTTTTGATTGCGATGTCTTTTACAAGGTAGCCTGCTTCGTGTACTTTTGCAATTAGTGTGCTCATTGCGTCTTCATTATTGAGGGTGGCTCTTATTCTGTTTTTTTTGGCTTGTAGGTTATTTTCTTTCACAAATGTTGCTGTCGGTTTCTTATCGAGCGTTATTATTACATCGTAAGTTGCGAAATGTTTGAGCTTTACTTCTTTGACATTTCCGACGTCCACGATTTTTCCGTTATAGATGAATGCTATGCGGTCGCATAGTTGTTCTACTTCGTGCATGTAGTGGCTTGTTAGCAGTATTGCCATTCCTTCTTCTTTGTTTAGTCTTCGGACTTCGTCTCTTACGTTGCGTGCGGCGTCTGGGTCTAGTCCTAGTGTTGGTTCATCCATCAGCAATAGTTTTGGTTTGTTAAGGAGCGCTTTTGCGAATGCTATTCTTAGTCTTTCTCCTGTGCTGAACCGATCGATTTTTCTGTCCATCAAATGTTCTATTTTCAGGAGTTTTGCTAGTTCGCTTATTCGTTCTTTTTTGTTTGGTATTTGGTAGATGTTTGCAAAAAAGTTTAGGACATCATT
>JAPLZR010000134.1 GCA_026394935.1 Candidatus Woesearchaeota archaeon | reverse complement strand
ACTAGACTACCCAATGCTCAAACAAAGCCTTGGAGCAGTAAACTGGGCAAAAAAACAACTAACAGGATTACTGCACAAATACACAAAAGAACTGTCACTCACAACAAGACTTGAGCACTTCAACAAGCTAAGAAGAGCATTCTCAGGAAGAACAAGCTCGGTAATGGAACAAATCAAAGACAACCTCACCTACCTTGAATACTGCAGAAAAACAATGAAAGGATACCCATCACTAAAAACAAAAGTAAACACGATAGTAATAGCAGGAGCGCCAAACGTAGGCAAAAGCACGCTATTAGCAGTACTTACAGGAAGCAAACCAGAAATAGCGAGCTACCCATTCACAACACAAAAACTAAACCTAGGCTACGATGCAGAAGACAACCAGTACATCGACACGCCAGGACTATTAGACAGACCTTTAGAAGAAAGAAACCCCATAGAACGACAAGCAATACTAGCCCTAAAACACCTTGCAACAATAATCATATTCGTAATAGACCCAACAGAAACCTGCGGGTACACAATACCAGAACAAAGAAACCTCCTGCTGGAAATCAAAAAAACGTTCTCACTGCCAATAATAGTAGTTGCAAACAAGGCAGACACAGGAGCGACATTCAAAAACGCAATAGAAATAAGCGCAAAAGAAGGAACAGGCATAGACAAGCTCAAAAAAGAAATTATTTCTTTACTGAAAGCCAAACAAGAAAAGAGCCCACAATAATATAAACGCCTGCCAAAAACCAAGCGTTCGGAAGATAAGACTGCAGGTACTGCTCCAAATTCGGCAATTCGCCAAACAAACGGAATAACTTCGCCATATGATGCGGAGAAAACAGGAAAAGCACTGCCAGAATTCCGGGAACCAAAGTATACAGGCCCAAAGCGCGCAAAGCAATCCTGTGCGAACCAGAAAACCAGTAAACCAGCAAAAAACCGGCAAAAATAAAACCAAAAGCAGCAGCCAAAGAATATTCTGCCTTAACCAATTCCTGAGGCGAAAAAACCAAAGGAAGCAAAGGAATCAAAGAAGTCAAGCCAGCAATGTAAACAGTGCCGGCAATAATCTTAACAACCTGAAGACCAACAAGCTCAATAATACTCCTCTTTAAAGCCATAATATTCTCGCGCACACAAAAGTATAAAAAGGTATATGACGACGGAATAGTCATGAAAGTAACGTCAGATTTACACCTACACTCCAGGTATTCAAGAGCGTGCTCAAAAGACATTAATTTGCAGAACTTAGAGAAATACGCCAAGCTAAAAGGGCTGAATCTACTAGGAACAGGAGACTTCCAGCACCCAAAATGGCTCCCGGAACTGAAAAAAGAACTAACAGACAACGGAAAAGGAATAATGCTGACAAAAACAGGATTCCCATTTGTTCTACAAACAGAAATAGCGCTCGTATACACGCAAGACGGCAAAGGAAGAAGAATACACAACATCGTACTCGCACCAAACTTTCAAGTAGCAGACCAAATGGTAGAGTATTTACTCAAAAAAGGAAGAATAGACTACGACGGAAGACCAATATTCAAAATACACTGCCCGCAATTCGTAGAAGAACTGAAAAAAATAAGTCCGGAAATAGAAATAATACCAGCACACTGCTTATTGCCAGGCACTTATTTACATTCTGAGTCTGGACTGAAAAAAATAGAAGAAGTCTCCCAAGCTGATAAGGTTATTACTCATCGTGGAAGAATCAGAAAAGTAATAAAAACGTATAAGCGAGTTTATAAAGGAGAAGTCTATAAAATAATCCCTTGGTATTTCAGAGAAGGATTAACAACTACTCCTGAGCACCCATTTTTTGCAATTAAAAGCTTTAAAAAGTGTTCTTGGACTAAGGGGGTTTGCAAGCCCCTATGCGCGGACAAAACTTGTAAAAATAGGAAATATGAAAAATATTCTCCCCTGTGGGTACAGGCAAAAGATTTAGAAGAAGGAGATTTCTTAATTTATCCCAGGATGAAAAACGTTAAAGATGCGGATTACATAAAAATATCTGATTTTATCAAAAATCCTATTTTAGATTCTACGTTTGTCGGCATAAAAGGAAACAGAACAAAATTTATCAAAAATCAGATACGTATTAACAAAGAGTTTTGCAGGCTTGCTGGATATTATCTTGCTGAGGGATATTCAATTCGAAATGAAGCAATAGGATTTAGTTTTAATAAAAAAGAAAAAGAATACATCGTAGATGTGATAAATTTAATGAATGAGCTTTTTGGTCTGCCTCATACAAAAATCGATGAAAGAAAAGGAGCCGATATAATATTCCATTCTCACATATTAAATGAATTTTTTAAACGCCTTTTTTATATAGGTGGTGAAAATCGAGCATGGAATAAATCTGTTCCTGAGTTTATGCTAGGTCTGTCGAAAGAAAAACAAACCGAATTATTCAGAGGCTGGTGGCGGGGCGATGGCGGATACACTGTTTCTCATGAATTGGCAAGTCAGATGAAATCAATTTGTATTCGATTGGGAATTATTCCATCAATATCAGTAGACTCGGCTGAAAAATTTACTGCAAGAGGAAAACACTTTATAGGAAATAGAAAAATATCAACAATTCATGATACTTATATTTTTTCAAATCTTTCATTTTTTGAAGAAAAAGAATTACTAAAAGATAAAAGTTTTAAAAAATTTGTGAACAGAAGAAATATGAAGCACGGCTGGATTGATGACAATTTTATCTATTTGCCAATAAGGAAAATAGAAATAAGAGATTACCAGGGCGACGTATACAATCTTGAAGTTGAAGAAGATAATTCCTATCTGACTGAATATGTAGCTGTTCACAATTGCTGGACACCCTGGTTCTCAGTATTCGGAAGCATGTCAGGCTTCAACTCACTAAAAGAATGCTTCCAAGAACAAACAAAACACATACACGCGATAGAAACAGGACTTTCTTCGGATCCTGGAATGAACAGAAGACTATCACAACTGGACAATATTTCGCTAGTAAGCTTTTCCGACAGCCACTCAGCATACCCCTGGAGAATAGGAAGAGAAGCAACAACATTAGAAATGAAAGAGCTAAGCTACGCAGAACTCATAAAAGCAATAAAAGAAAACATAATAGAAACAATCGAATATTTTCCAGAAGAAGGAAAATACCATTTCGACGGGCACAGAACCTGCGGAGTCAGCATGTCACCAAAAGAAAGCAATACGGTCAAAAAAATCTGTCCAGCATGCAAAAAACAAATGACGATAGGAGTGGCAAACAGAATAGAAGAACTCGCAGACCGAGAAGAACCAGCCAATGCCAAACCATACAGAAATTTAATACCGCTGTCAGAAATAATCAGCCACGTAGTAGATTAACACGATTATGAATGTAAGCGCTCACGACTTTACCCAAATCAAACAACGGGACAGGACCAGAACATTCAACACTTTCAAACAAAACACCTGCTTCAGCATCATACTTCATATAAGAAAAAAGAACAGGAGAAACAGGAGGAAAAGGCAACCTTCCTGATTCAAACTTAGGTTCAAGAATCCTCAACGCGTCAACAAAAGATTCACGAAAGTCCATAGTATCCCGGAGGCTGATGCTTTTTCTTAACAATCATCGCAGCAACAATAATACACAAGCCAACAATCAAGGCAGGAATGGCAAAATCATACTTGACAACCTCAATCTGGGGAAAAACATGGCACTTAAAATCACTACCGCAATAACTCTCCGAAGCACAATCACTGTTAGCATTACACTCCTTCTGAGCCTCAGCAATCCTGTAAAGAGTCATAGCGCCCACTATGCTAAAAGCCACAACGACAACAATCATGAAAATACCTGCAAAACCTGCCATGACTCCGCGAGGCAAAAGAACGGTATATAAAACTTACTCACGATGAATAAAATTCAGCAAAGTAACAAACAAAATACCAAAAGCAGCAACAAACACCAAGACAAAACTACTGCTGGAAGAAGCCGGCTCGTCCATACGAACAGCATAACCGTTTAATGGGAAATCGTAGACGACAGCAGCAGAAGGGCCAGTAACGCCTGCAGGCATCTGGCATTCATACTTATAGTATGCTGTGATAAAAGCAAGACGGCATTGTTGACCAACAGAACTGCACGACGCATTACCATCGAGGGCTGATTGAGGACAAATTGCAGTAGGACAGCTTG
>JAPLZR010000123.1 GCA_026394935.1 Candidatus Woesearchaeota archaeon | reverse complement strand
GCAGTTCTTGTCACAGTGAATAAAACTGATGGAAGTCTTGTTTCTATGAAGACTCTTCAGTTTACCGGCAGTACTTATAATGGTATATTGGCTGTGGGTAGTGGAAATTATCTTGTTTACGGGTATAGTCATAGTTATTGGGGGGGCACTTATAGGGGTTTTGCATTAACGGTTAGCGTTTCCGGCGATACTTATGTTATAAATAATAGAAGCTAACTCCCCTGGTCAGGTCTATGTTATAAGCTTTGATTTAAATTCTAGCGGAGATTTTCAGGCAAATAACTGGGTGGTCAATAGCACTATTCCTGGAGGCTATACGTCTTATATCGCTATTAAAGATAGCATTCTTGATGCTAATAATAATCTTGTTTTGAGTCTGACTGCCCTGGACGGTTCAACTTTCAATCATGGCGTTGTTGTTTCTCTCAACCCTGCTACCGGTGCTACTGTTTATGCTAAAGTTGCTCCTGCTAGCCAGATTTCAAATGGTTTGTGCACTGTGGGCTCTTATACCGGAATTGCTATGGATGCTTCAAGTACAGCTTTGGATTATGTGTTGAATGCTGCTGGAACTTCGTTAATGGCAAGCCTGACTCCTGGTACAGCTGTTGCTGTTAATACGAATGCTGTGTCTTGCGCAGAAGTAGTGACTGAAGGCGGAAATAGCTTTATGGCTCTTGGTGGCAGGTATAAGACCGGGTCGGATAACTATGAGACTTTGATGCTTGTTAACGGCATTACAGGTGATTTTGTTGAACGTTTCTATATGACGTATCCTGCTGGAACATATCCCACTACGACTTACAAAATCTTCGGATCAAATGATGGTAAAATTCAGTATTTCAGCAATCAGGGTGTTGGCGGTCAGGATTTTGATCTTGATGATCCGTCCGGTCCTGTTCCAGAATTCAGCCTTTCAACACTATTGCTTGCAGTATTGCTTGCTGGCGGTCTTGTAGTGTTTGTTGTAAGGCGAAGAAAATAAAGTTAATCGTATATGTTTTTTCTGTGCCCTATTTTGAGCACTAAAATTAGAAGTCTTCCTTGGTCGATATCCAGTAGTGCTCTGTAATCGCCAATTCTGAACTTGTAGCCAACATCTCCTACCAGCTTTGTAATAAAAGCCTCTGGTCGTATTCTTATTCTGTCCAAGGCATTAACGATTCTTTCCTGGACGGGTTTTTCCAGCTTCAGAAATTGTTTTCTGGCTTTGTCTGTAAAAAGGATTTCATGCATTATAATCCGGCTTCCTTCCTGACTTGTTCAAGGGTGTAAAGTTTGCCTTTTTTTGCTTCTGTGCGTGCTTCTGCCAGCTCTTTTTTTGTTTCCGCGTTTATTTCCATGGCATCTTCTATTAAATCCCATATGATTTCTTCGTAAGTCTCTCTGTCAAAGATTTTTTTCTTGGTTAGTTCGCCTTGGAGCTCTTCGCTCACCTGAATCGTGGTTGCCATAGCGAACTATAGTTTACCATAGTATTTAAAGCTTCCTTTTAATATTACCACCATAATCTTTTTATAATACTGTCATTATGTTGTTTAAGATGAAAAAGATGTTGATATTGGTGGCTTTGCTGCTTTTGCCAGTGGCTTATGCCCAGCTTGATTGGGGTATTACTGATTTTCGTTGCGGTAACAGGGTTTTGGACCAGTTTGAGTTGTGCGAGAAGGGCGTTAATGTGAGTTATTGCGAGAATCTTTCAACAATTCTGAAGGTCGATACTGTTTGTGATACTGCTCATTGCACCTGCCTTCCAAGAGTGAATATGGCTTACTGCGGTAATAACATTAGAGAAGGTGTTGAATTGTGTGACGGCACTGGTGAAAACAAGTGTCCTGAGTTTGGCGTTGCAATTAATATCTCTTTGACCTGCAATCCGAAAACCTGCGGCTGCAATCTTAATGAGACTGTTCCTAATGAGTACAATCCTGCTGTTCTGGACAAATATTCCAATTTGTCTTCTTCCTCTTCTGTTTGCGGTGATAAGAAGGTCGAGCGTGATGAGGACTGCGACCCGCCTAATACTTTGTGTATGAAGAGCACGCAGGATACTGGTATTTGTAATGATAAGTGCAGGTGTGTTCCTCCTGAATTGCTTGGTGTTGAGGAAAAGCCTGTTGAGAAGGTTGTTCAGAATGTGACTGAGAATGTTTCTGCAAACGTCACTCAAAATGTCACAGTAGAAGTTGTTAATGTTACTGTTCCTGAAAACGTCACTAAAGCTCCTGAAGGGCCTGGATTTTTCTCCAGGTTGTGGACTTGGTTTGTGGCGTTGTTCAGCTAATATGAAAGTTGTTCTTTTTTTGCTGTTATTGCTGGTCGCGTGCAGTTCTGCGCCTGTTGAGCATAAGGAGCCTGTCCAGCCTGTTGTTCCTCAGCAAGTTGTTGCTCCAGTGCCTGTTGCTCCTCTAAAGTTTCTTGAAGATCCTGTGACGCGTACTGTGAAGCAGTCCGGCAGTCTTGGCACGTTTGTTTATGGTCTTAGTGAGGACAATCGTCTTTTGCGTGTTGAGAAGACTGGTGCTTTGTGGCAGTACAGTTACGAGAATGGTAAGCTGACAGCGATTTCTGGTTCGCAGAATTATGAGTTTTTGTATGTGCAGGACAAGCTGTCTGAAATCGAGTCTGGTCCTAATAAATTGTTTTTTAAGTACGATGACCGGAACAGGCTGATTGAAGTGAAGGGTTTTCAGGAAACGCTTTACATGCAGTATGACAGCTTGAATCGTTTGCACGGCGTGAAGCGTGGTGTTGCTGGCGAGACTGTTTTTGATTATGATGATAAGAATTTTATCAAGCGTATTACCCGCGGTCCTGCGATTAATGTTTTTTATGATGATAAGAGCAGAATTCGTAATTTTGATGCTGATGATACCAAGTTCATTATCGGCTATTGGCGCGATAACAAGGTTATTTCTTTGTCAGGGAAGACTTTTGGTGTTGGTCTGACGTTGAGTTATGGTCCTGATTATCCTCCTTATGATGCTAAATTGATTTTTACAGGCGAGGACAGCGAGTTTACTGCTGCGTATACCGATACTTTGTACAGCGTTGTTGATGATTATGTTTACTGCAAGTATATGCGCCGTTTGAAGGATGTTTCTTTTGACGGTATTAGTTATGCGTTTTTCAATAATTATTTCAAAAAAGGGTTGCCTGAGTATTTGGCAATGCAGTTCGCGTGTATTCCGTATGAAAGCTGATGACAAATTAAAGTCCGCCGCGCATGAGCTCGCTCAGGTGATTTTCTCTCCCCG